>JBKGYI010000060.1:0-7323 GCA_046546195.1 bacterium
TGACCGGGCAATCCGGTTTTATATTTTTATTTTTGTATTTTTGCCATTTACTAAATTTCAGGGCCGGGGAAGGAAAAAAGGGATATTTTTAATAAAAACTTGAACCGCGATAAGCGGATGTAGTATACTGATATTGATGGGAAGTATATGACAGGGATTGTCTTTTTTACCTAAGGATGGGTGCTAATGAGGATAGAAAATCGTATTTCTCCGGCATATTTTGAATATGCGAAACTTCCAACCAGTGATAAATCGCGGCCCGGTGTGGGCAGTGAATCCCCTGCGCCATCTGTTGCCGAAGAGAATAAAGGGGAACAGTCTGCCGAAAATTTTTCAGCGGCGCAACCGGATGAGGAAAATAAGGACCGCTATATCTCTGCTGCGGAGCAGTTCGCCGAAGAAAGCAACAGTGAGAGATCTACCCTTTCCCCCCCGGAAAGTAGCAGCGATTCGGTGGTGGCGGAGGATTCTGACAGAAGTGATGAACCGCCGGCTTCGGGAGTTCGGCGGGAAGATGTGGATGAATCCGGGGAAACTTCTTCGGAACCTTCGGATTCCGGAGATGAAAAGGATTCGGAAAGTGTTGACGGTTTGAGTGAAGAAGAGCGCCGCGAGGTGCAGGAATTGCGTCAGACGGATCAAAAGGTACGCCGGCACGAACAGGCTCATGTGGCGGCCGGTGGTCAGCACGTCAGAAGCGGTCCGCGGTATGATTACAAATATGGCCCGGACGGACGTCGTTATGCGGTGGGTGGTTCGGTGGATATAGATACCAGCAAAGAGTCCGAACCCGAGAAAACGGAAAAAAAGATGCAGCAGGTAAAGGCGGCAGCAATGGCGCCGGCCGAACCGTCACCTTCCGATTATAAAGTTGCTCAGCAGGCGGCTCAAAAAGAAATGAAAGCAAGAATGGAGATGGCGAAAGAAGAAAGAGAGGGGGAAGACGAAGAAAATACAGGTGAGGAGGCGGTAAAAGCCGGTGGATCCATCCGCGAAGAGAAAACCACGGGTGCCGGGGAAGCTGCCGGGAGAGAGGATGCAAACCGGGAGGGCAATAACATTGCGGGAGATTTTGCTGAGGGGGGAATAAATGTTGCTGATATATTTAGCGAAACTTCGCGCCCGTCCACCGGCGCGATATTTAATGCGGTAGCTTGAGCAGGAAAACAATCCCCGCATAATCCGGGATTTGTTCAACCGCAGCGGGAAGAAGGGGAAATGGTGCCGGGGGCGGGAGTCGAACCCGCACGGGCGATAAGCCCACAGAGTCCTGAACCCTGCGCGTCTGCCAGTTCCGCCACCCCGGCGTTAAAAAATAAATTTATTAAATCGGCTAATAGTTTACTATCGGTTCCCCCAGAAAGTCAAACATCGTGGGTTTAAATCCGGCAATTTTTGGTATTTCCCCGGCCGGAGATAATTATTGTTTTACGGCGGTGAAACCTATTTCGGTAAGTATGTAATCTACTGTTTCGTCATGTTTTTCTGCGGGCAGTTTTTTGATCAGTTGAAATGAATAACCGAGGCCCACTGTTGTGGCGGTAAGTTTTTCATTGCTTAAAAAGCGGTCGAAATAGCCGCCACCGAAACCAATTCTATGGCCTGAGTAATCAAAAACAAGACCGGGAACCAGCACGAGATCGATTTCAGAACTTGCAACGGTTCTGTTTTCGCAGGAAACAGGTTCCATAATGTCGAAGCAGCCGTTGGAAAGATGTTTTTCAAAATGATGTATTTCATAACAGTGTATTCGCCGGGTTTCGGGATCTGTTTTTGGAAAGATGAAGCGTGTGTTTTCCAATAAATCATGGTCGAACAGGTACTGGGTATCCACTTCTTTGTCGATTGGGTGGTAAAAGAAAATAGATTCGGAAGACCTGAAAAGCGGCCAGTCAAGCAGTTTCTGGCATATTTTTTTGCTGTAGTAACGGCGCAGAAGCGGGGAGAGGTTTCTCCTTTTTGTCCGATAGATTCGCCGCAGTCGCTTTTTGTTCATCAAAGCCATCCTTCCTGCCAGTTTTAAAGTTTTTGTACATGTTAAGGGTACCCGCCAGCCACGGAGGCTTATGTAACAGCCTCCGAATAAGCATTTTACCCCCTGCTTGCGAAGCGGGCAAGCACGGTATGGTCGACTATATAAAAAACGCCCGCCCCATAGGTGGAGCGGGCGCGTGGAAGGGGGAAGAAAGGGTATATATTTTTTTGTTTCAGCTATTATAACTGGAATCGGTATAAGTTTATTCCTGTAGAAGCGGTGTGGTTTTGATTTTTGGCTGCAGCAGTATCTGGATATGTTAGAATTATTCCGGTTTGGCCTATTTTTTAAAAATGGAGATAAAACAGGGTTATGGAATCGTTTGAAGATGATAGAATGTGTTTTGTCTGTGGAGAAAAAAACCCGATCGGGCTTAACCTGGATTGGGAGTTTTCGGAGGACAGGGAAGTTTTGAAGACTTCCTTTATTCCCGATAAAAAGCTCCAGGGCTGGAAAGATGTAGTTCACGGCGGGATTTTAACGACGGTTCTTGACGAGACAATGGCCAACCATTGCATTTTTCGCGGTATATATGTTGTCAGTGTTGAGATTAAGGTTCGTTTTAAGAATCCTGCTCGGGTGGGAGAGAGGTTAAATTTTGAAGCGCGAGCCTGGCATAAACGAGGGAAGCTTTATGAGGCGGAGGCGCGTTGTTTTCAGAAAAATCAGTTAATAGCAGAGGCAAAGGGTAAATTAATTCAAATAAAAGCAGAGGTTTGATGAACGATGGGCAAAAAATTGAAAGGGAAAATAGATCGCCACGAACGCGGATTTGGATTTTTAATTCCGGAGGATGAAGGGATTAAGGATATTTTTATTCCACCCGGGCGGTTAAGGGGAGCGCTGGATGGCGATACTGTGCTTGTAGAAACGCGAGCTTCAAAGCGGGGAAAAAATCCTGTTGGTGAAGTGGTAACTATTTTAGAGCGGGGTTTTTCAAGATTGATTGGAACCGTGCGCATCACGAAAGAGCGGACAGTGGTTATCCCCGATACGGTCCGGCTCGGCAAACCGGTGCGTGTTCCTCACCAGGCGGGAAGTTCCCGTGTCAAAGATGGAGAACTTGTCGAGGTGGAAATAGAGTCCTATGAACCTCTGCAGGGAATAATCATTGATGTTCTTGGAGCGCCGGGCGATCCGGCGGTCGAAGAAAAAGTTTTGCTGAAAAAATATGAGCTGGAACCTGATTTTGAAAAAGAGTTGCAAAAAGAAGCCGAGCAAATACCGGTTGAGATTTCTGACGAGGAGATAGCCCGGCGCAGGGATCTGCGTGATCTGCCGGTGATAGCTATTGATCCGGTGGACGCTAAAGATCGTGACGACGCTGTTTCACTTGAGTTCACAAGGAGCGGCAATTATCGAGTTGGTGTGCATATTACCGATGTAAGCCATTATATAAAACCGGGCAGCAAACTTGACGATGAAGCCCGCGAGCGGGGGACCAGCACCTACCTGGCCGATCGGGTGATTCCGATGTTTCCCTTCCAATTTTCAAATGGCACCGGCAGTCTGCAGGAAGGGAAGGACCGGCTGGCTCTCTCGGTGTTTTTGATAGTGGATCCTTCCGGCCGGGTTGTCGATGCGCAGTTTGAGGAGACGGTTATTAATTTAACAGCCTGTCTTTCTTACGGCGATGTGGATAAGTATCTTGATGAATCTGTGCTGGATGCCCCGGAAGAGCTCAAAGAATTAATTGATAATATGGTTGATGTTTCTCAAAAAATTCGCGCCCGCCGCATGGAAAGGGGCAGTCTTGATTTTGATCTTCCTGAGGTCCACCTGAAATTCAGTGATGGTCGGGTCGAAGAAATCATCCCGGTCGAACACACCCGTTCACATCAATTGATTGAAGAGTTTATGATCGGAGCCAATGAAGCGGTTGCCGGTTATCTCACCAGTAAGAAGACGCCGCTGCTCTACCGGATTCATGAAACTCCGGCCAGCGAGGATGTTGAGGAGTTCACCCGTTTTATTCGCGGCCTGGGCTACAGTTTACCGGCCCCGGAGAAGGTTACGCCCAAGGATTTTCAACGCGTTTTAAAGGAAGCTCATGGAACGACGACCGAGAATATTGTTGCCTGGAATATGCTGCGTTCACTGCAAAAAGCGCGTTATTCGGTTGATAATGCGGGCCATTTCGGGCTGGCGTCTACCTGTTATTGCCATTATACGTCGCCGATCCGGAGGTATCCCGATCTGGTTGTCCATCGGGTTTTGAAAGAAACGTTACGATCGGGGAGGTTGCAGCAGGAGCGCAAGAAAGTGTTAAGCTCCCGGCTGGAGGAGCTGGCCAGGCATACTTCCGAATGTGAGCAAAATGCGACTAAAGCGGAGCGAGAATCAGTTAATGTGAAACTTCTTGAATATATGAAGGATAAAGTTGGTGAGCAGCGGGAAGCATATATTTCTTCCGTGCTTAATTTTGGTTGTTTTGTCCAGCTTGAAAATACTCTTGAGGGACTTATTCATGTGTCTACTCTTGACGATTATTTTGTTTATAACGATGAGGACTATTCATTGATCGGGGAAAGAACGGGGCAGTCGCTGCATATGGGAGACAAGGTGCTGGTTGAGATCACCAGGGTTGATATCCCGAGTCGCGAACTTGATTTTAAGCTTATTGAAGTTCTGGAAAGTCATTTCAGTGATACTGATGGGTAAGACGGTAACAAAAAACAGGAAAGCATTTCATAATTATGATTTTGAGGAGTTTTATGAGGCCGGGCTGGCCCTCGAGGGGACAGAGGTCAAGGCCCTTCGCGAGGGGAAGGCCCATTTAAAAGATTCATATGCGGTTGTTTCGGGGGGCGAGCTTGAATTGCTGGGGGCTTATATTGGCCATTACGGTAACGCTCCGGCCAATCAGCAGCACGACCCCGAGAGAACCCGGAAACTGCTGCTTAAAAAACGCGAGATAAAGGAATTGATAGGAAAACTTTCTCGCGAGGGTTATACGCTGGTGCCCACCCAGATATATTTTAACAATCGCGGCTGGGCCAAGGTACAGCTCGGGCTTGGAAAGGGACTTAAAAAATACGATAAACGTGAGAAAAAGAAAAAACGCGAACAGGAGCGCCGTTTACGCCAGCAATACAGCGCCCGGATAAGATAAGGAATAATTTATTTCCGTATTATGTTATAATTACGGGAACAATGATATTTGACAGCTTAATATGGGGGCGATCGGTTTCGACGCAGTGTCGAAGAGAGAAGGGGCATGCCGGGGTTTATTCGGGCTCCCCGTAATCAACGACCGAATATCGTTCATTTGCCGAACGCGAATATGCTATGGCGGCCTAACATAGCCGTCATGTCTCACTGATTGGTGAGGCACCCTGGCCGGATACTTTTCCTGCGGGTTCCGTAACCGGGGTAACGTAAGCAGGAGCCCCGGGGTGGTTCTCCATTTCTATGCTCCGGGCGCTATCTCAGGAATGGTGCAGCATTCGCATTGTTTTGTCTGTCTGACTGCGGATGCAAAGTTTCCCGGACAGACTAAGCATGTAGGCCTTTCAATCAGAAACACTGCGGACGCGGGTTCGATTCCCGCCGCCTCCACCATTAAATTCTGTTTCATAATTATAGTTCCTCTCGCCGTAAGGAAGGCGCTGACCTGATCGCGGGATTTCAGTTGCCGGCGGTTCTGTTTGCGCTTGTTAATACTCAAGAAAAAACCTGGAAGGCCGATTAAAAAGCAGGAGGAAACATGAAAAAATTCACGACAGGATTAATATTAATTTTATTTGCGTGCATGATATTTTTTCCGCAAGCGGCCCGGTCTGCCAGTCTCAATCTGGTGGATGCTGATGGTTCGCTGCTCGGGGAAATCCCGACGCTGCGCCGGGAGGGGAGTTTGTTACTTGATCTGTATAATTTTTTTAGAGCATTGGACTTCAGTGTGAGCTGGAATGAAAAAACCCGCCGGCTGGAGGTTGAGGAAGAAGGGACCACCTTTCGATTTACGCCGCGAAGCGAGCATGTGCTCGCCGGGGACAATAATCTTTATTTAACAGGGAGTCCGCTTGTTAGGTCAGGGAAGATGTATCTTGCGGCCTCGACAACAGCCGGACTTTTGAACCGGCATACCAAACATTCCGTAATTTATAATCCGGACCGCCAGCAGATGCAGTTGGGAGTTCCCCGGGAGGCTGAAGCTGCCGACGAAGATCCGATCGGGAGGTTCTTAGAGGATATACCGGAGGTGGCCGGTGATGAGATGCTGGTTGTTATAGACCCCGGTCACGGTGGTCGTGATCCCGGTGCCATAGGACCGGGGGGACTGATGGAGAAAGAAGTAATTCTTAATATGTCCCTGCGTTTAAAAAAACACATAGAAGATAATTATCCCCGGATGAAAGTGATCCTGACTCGTGAGGAAGATGTTTTTATCCCCCTCCAGGACCGGACGCGTATGGCCAATCAGAACGAAGCCGATGTGTTTATTTCCATCCATGCTAACAGTGGGCCCTCGGCGCGGGCAACCGGTTTTGAAATTTTTACTTTAAGTGCTGAAGCTTCCGACCCTTCGGCTCAGGAACGTGCTGATATAGAAAACAGTGTCTTGCGTTACGAGGGTTATGATTCTGAAGAATTGAGTGATGTCGCCTGGATACTGGGTCAGCTCAGGGCCAGTGTGCATACAATGGAAAGTCAGGCTTTTTCCGAGATGATTCTTTCCGAGATGGAAGCGGCCATTACCCTCTCTAACCGGGGAATGAAGCAAGCACCATTTTTTGTCCTCAAGGACGCCATGATGCCGGCTGTCCTTTTTGAAGCCGGATTTCTTTCCAATCCGCGTGAGGAGCAGCGGCTGCAGAGTGACAGTTACCAAAAGACGGTTGTGGAAGCACTGGGGACGGCCCTGGATAAGTATATGAAACAGAGGTTTTTGAAATGAAAAGTAAGCTGGCAATTATAGGTATTTTTTTCATAGCGGGTCTGCTGTTTGCTGCGGTCTTCAGTTATTTTACGTTTGAACCGGAAGAAGCCATAGAAGAGCCTCTGGCCGAGCAGGAAGTCCGCCTTTATTTTTTAAATGAAAAGCAATATCATCTGCAGGAAGTGAGCAGGGTTGTTCCGGAAACCGAACATCTCAGCGGTAGGATTGAGCAGATAGTAGAAGAGTTAAAGGTAGCTCCCGAAGAGGAGAGGCTTTCGACGTTACTGCCGGAGGATTTGGAGCTGCGGTCTGTTTTTTTTGAGGCCGATGTTATCTATATCGATTTTAATGAGGCATTGATTGGAGCCGCGGAGGGTTCGTCGGGGGAAATGATATTTCTGTATTCGAT
>JBKGYI010000061.1:0-7310 GCA_046546195.1 bacterium
TTATTAATTCCTCCCTTTCGCCTGATCATAGAAATTTGTTGTGGCACGAAGTTGAAAAAGGGAAGCTGGATTTGCTTTATATAGCTCCTGAACGGCTTGATAATCGGAGTTGTTTGCGCCACCTGCAGCGTATAAACCCGGCTTATTTTGTAATTGATGAGGCCCATTGTATAAGTCAGTGGGGTCATGATTTCAGAGATGCTTATCGCCGGCTGGATCTGATAAAGACAAATTTCCCCGGCAGTACAGTTCATGCCTTTACAGCCACGGCGACCCCGCAGGTGCGCGCGGATATTATTCGCCAGCTTCGCCTCGATAATCCCCTGGAGACAGTAGGCGATGTCGATCGTGAGAATTTGACTTACCGGGTGAAACCGCGTCAGAATCTAAAAAAACAGATTCTGAAAATACTTGACCGCCACCACGGTGAGGCGGGAATTGTTTACTGCTTGCGCCGCAAGGATGTTGATAAAGTCAGCAAGCAGCTACGGGCGGCCGGTTATAACGCTCTGCCTTACCATGCCGGTCTTAACGATGAGGTGCGTCATTATAACCAGGAACAGTTCCAGGAGGAGACAGTCGATATAATCGTGGCCACTGTCGCCTTTGGAATGGGGATTGATCGTGCCAATATCCGGTTTGTTATTCATGCCGCCATGCCCAAGACGATGGAACATTATCAGCAGGAAACCGGTCGTGCCGGTCGTGATGGCGAACCGTCAGAATGTGTCCTGCTTTTCGGTGGTGATGATTATTTTACCTGGAAACATATACTTGGGGATTCTCCGCACAGGGAAGTGATGTTAGAAAAATTAAGCCGGGTTTACAGTTTCTGTTTTGACCCGCTCTGTCGCCACCGGTATGTGGCGGAGTATTTCGGTCAGGATTACAAAAAAAATAATTGTGGTAGCTGTGACTATTGTCTGGGTGAGCTTGAGGAGGTGGAAGATGCACTGATTATTGCTCAGAAAATTCTTTCCTGTATCGTCCGCCTCAAGCAAAGATACGGCGCCGGCTACACCGCAGATGTTTTGCTGGGCTCGGAAAAACAGAGGATAATTCAGTACAAGCACGACCGGCTTTCCACCTATGGTCTGCTGGCTGATAAAAATCGCGATTTTATAATTCACATGATCGACCAGCTGCTTGGACAGGGGTATCTGGTTAAACGGGGAGAATTCCCCGTGCTGCTGGTTACGGAAAAAGGCTGGGAGTTATTGCGGGGCGAGGAAAAACCGGTTTTGATGAAGACGGTCAAGAAAAAAACAACCAGAAGTTCATCGCGCTCAAAACCGGAGCCACTTGCAGAAGATGTGGACGGGGAATTATTTGAAGCCCTGCGTGACAGACGGGTGCAAATGGCTGAGGAAAAAGGTGTTCCCGCTTATGTAATATTTCACGACAGAACATTGAAGGAGATGGCAGCCGAAAAACCAGAAAACAAAGAACAGCTGGCCGCAATTCACGGGGTGGGAGAAGTAAAACTGGAACGTTACGGCGATCAATTTTTGGAAGTAATAAGAAAAGGGGAGTGGGGTTAATGTTTTATGAAACGCTGCTGGATCCGGTATTGCCCGGAGAAGCGTCTGGAGTATCAGTTTATTTTTTAATAATTATCGTCTCGTTATTATTGCTGAGTTTTTTGATTAATCTGTTTGCTGATATCAAAATAAAAAGCTGGCGTCCTGCGCGACAGCTGAATGTTCTGGATCTGATTATTTTCCTCCTGGTAATTAGTGGTTCGCTGGGCATGAGTTATCTTACTTTTTATTTATTAAATAAATATGGAGGAGTTTCTTTTTTTGCACAGGCTGTTATCGGGACACTTGTTTTTCAGATTGTTTTGGGGAGCGCCACTTTTTTTTGCTTGAAATACAGGGGAGCTGCCGGTCATTTCATCTCCGTTCGGGGAAAAATAACCGAGTTAATACGTGGTTTGTATATATATATTAAATTTTATCCGCTGCTGCTGCTTGTTTTTGTGGCGAACCTTTTGTTGATAATACTTCTGGGACTTAAAGAGACGGAGCCGGCAGCGGTCCTTTTTCTTCTGATGGCCGATACTTCGCTGCGCATCCTGGTTATTTGTCTGCTTGTTATAGTCGCGGCGCCGCTGGTTGAAGAACTGGCATTTAGAGGATATTTTTATCCTGCTTTGCGAAGTCAAAAAAATATTTTTATTTCAACGCTAACCTGTGCTACTGTTTTTGCGCTATTTCATTTTGAACCACAGTTTTTTCTTGTTTATTTTTTCCTCGGCTGGCTGTTGTGTAAATCATACGAGGAATCCGGTTCGTTGTTTGCTCCCTTTGCTCTGCACGCGTTTCACAATCTGGTAACCCTGCTCTATTTTTACGTATTAATCTGATTTTTCATACTGTGTCTCCGGCGTAGATTTTTGGAACAACATCAAATCGCTGACCTCTGACTCCGACCGGAGGGAATCTGCGGAAAACGCAGGATAGGGAAACAGTGTCAGTTCATTGGAGGCCCGGCAGAGAATGAGTAAATAAGATTTCCTGGTGCCGCTGTTTGGTCACAGACTTCAGGGATTAATAAAAATAACTCTATCTTATCCCGACCTTTTATTTGCATTTTTATGAGTTGGTAAATATAGTTTTAACAAAAAGGAGTGGTAATTATGTTGAATATTAGAAAACAGATCTCTATATTTTTAGCGAACCGGCCGGGGACTCTGGCTGATGTATGTGAGGATCTGGATGAAGAAAACATTAACATAATGGCAATGACTGTTTCGGATACGGTTGACCATGCCGTTGTTCGTATGCTGGTCGATAAACCGGGTGAGGCAATTCATCTGCTTGAAAAAAAGGGTTTGCTGGTTGTTGAAAATAATATTTTAGCCGTCGATCTTGAAAATAAACCGGGTGCGCTGGCTGATGTGGCCCGTCAGCTTGCTGATAACGATATCAATATCGAATATGCCTATTGCACGGGGACTCCGGCTCAGAAACAGGGGCTAATGATAGTTCGCACCGCCCGCCCCGAGGAAGCCCTCGCGCTGCTTAAGGAAAAGAAATAAAAACAGGGGATTGGCCTGGTTTTTTAGGGAGTGAGTTGTTTTGATTGAACAGATTCGCAGTAAACATGGAGATAATTATTCCTATGTGATCTATGACGAAGAGATTCGTCAGGCGATTTTGATCGATCCGGTTGCTACCGAGCAAATAAAGCAGTTTTTGAGCGATCGAAACCTGACTCCTGAGATTGTGGTTAACACCCACGGTCATGGTGACCATACCCAGGGGAACAGTGTCTTTCAAATTGGAATGGGGGCTCGTGTTCTCTGTCATCCGCAGGCCAAATCCGGGGTTGGTAAAGTTGATGAAACTGTGGAAGAAGGCGCGGAAATCAGCGTTGGTGCGGAAAAACTGACGGTTATTTATACGCCCGGTCATACCGAAGGCGATATCTGTTTGCGTGGTTCCGATTACCTGTTAAGCGGTGACACGCTTTTCCTGGCCGGTTGTGGCAATCCTAAATTCGGTGGCGATATCAGGAAATTATTTGTTTCCATAAAAACAAAACTGCGTCAGTTACCCGGCCATTTAAAACTTTACCCGGGACATGATTATGCGGTGCGAAACCTTGAGTTCGCCCAGAGTATTGAACCGGGTAACGAGCTTATTCAGCGGAAAATCCAGAAAGTGAAAGTTGCCCGAATGGATGGTCTTCAGCCCTCTTCGATACTGGAGGAAGAAAAAAAATACAACCCATTTTTTCGTTTTGACGATCGGCGCTTTATCGGTCGTCTTGAAATTCATCCGGCCGGTAAAAATCTCCCGGCTGAGTATACGGACTGGGATGTATTTAAGCATACACGCGAATTAAGAAATAGCTGGTAAAAAGGTTTTTTACCGGTGAAAAAATTGACACTGTTCATAGGTTTTTGCTAACCTTTTCCGTATTTTAAGCAAACCTGGTTCGATCTGAGGCGCGACCGAGTGTGGTCTTTATATTTA
Source organism: bacterium (assembly GCA_046546195.1). Classification (GTDB taxonomy): domain Bacteria; phylum T1Sed10-126; class T1Sed10-126; order T1Sed10-126; family T1Sed10-126; genus CAYTSZ01. The sequence continues at coordinate 3,984 of JBKGYI010000061.1, forward strand.
GGGAGGCAATATGATAATGGAAAAATTAAATGCTTTACATCGAAGCGAGCAGGTAAGTTTATATCAGGTGGAGGGAGCAGATGGCGGTGGGATTGAAGAGTATGTTTTTTCCACTCCTGAAACCCGCCGTGTCTGTAACACACCGGAACTGGTGGGGATTGAATTTCCCGGTCAGATGCGCCGTGCCCACGGTAAAGTGATGAAACTGGAACCTCTGAACTCAATATTTTCAGAGCTGGATGATTTTCAGGCCTGTGTAATGCATTTTTTGCGCGGGGGCCTGAATTTTCAGGTTCGAGAAGCGCTTGCTGACGCCTACGAATTTAATCGCCATTACTGCTCGTATATGACTTCGCAGCGTTACCAGAGAGGGGAGCGCTGGAAGATTAAACAGGATCAATACCGAAAGATAGATTTTGTGCCCGGCTCTACTATTTTAATCGGGGATTGTATTGCCACCGGCAGTACGATGGAAAACGGACTTCAGGTTTTGCTGGATTGGTCTATCGAAAATGATTGTCCCTTTGACAACCTGGTTGTTTTTACGATCGGTTGTGATCGCGGGCGTGAAATACTTAAAGATTTTCACAGTAAGCTGAAGGAAAATTTTAAAGGCTACGGCCGAACATTGCTTTTTTATGCGGAGGGAAAACTTGGTCTGGCCGGCGATGACATGGATTTGACCATTGCCCTGCCCGGTACCGATCTTTTGCGAGAACCGGCTCTGCTGGCTCCTGAATTTGAAAAAAGTATCTATAGTAAATTACATGTTCCCATCGAACGTTGTGCAATCTATGATGTTGGTGCCAAGTCGTTTGAATACCGCAAGCACATCGAAGATGTTATAGAATACTGGCAGCAATTGAAGGATTCGGGGTTAACCCTGCTTCAGGCATACCGGGAGCGATGGAGTGAAAAAGATTATGGTTCGGTTGAAAAATTGTATGAGGCGCGTCGCGAGGTCTGGGGGTTTATTGATCGGGAAGAAATTTCAGAACTTCATTCTCTTTATTGCGCCCGCTGGCAGGAGCAGATTGCCGAAGAAGAAGCTGATAGTTGTGAAGCGCTCCATAACCTTGCTGACCGGCGTCTGGCTGTGTTGGAGAGAGTGTTGAATGGCAGTTGATTGGCCCCCGGAGTTATGGGAGTTTCCTCCCCATCTGTTAACACTTGAGTTTTTAACCCCGGAGCAGATTCTGGCGGTTGTTGAATTTGCTGACCGGGTTGAGGTCCGGCATATTCTTACCGAATATACACTTGGCGTTAACGAATTTTTATCTCCGATGTTTTTTGAAACTTTGCTGGCTACCGGTTCCGTGCTGGAACTTGATTGTGCTCTGGATGGCAGTAAAAAACTTTTCGAGCCGGGCAGTCTTTCGGAATATGATGTTGTTTTCCTGGAAAAGGTTGAGCATGAATTTATGGAAAAAGTGGCCCGCTTTTCCAGCGCGGCCCTGGTTAACTGCCGTTCGGGCTGGTCGGAACCACTGGCTGCCCTGGCTGCTTTGCATTCTTTAAAACACCGGCAGAAATTACCTGGCGAGGTTTTTCTGTCGGGAGGTTCTTCGCCGCGCCGCCGGAGTCTGTTAAAATTATGTGCTGCTCTGGAAATTGAAACCTGGATCGAACCGTGTTCCGGGATAGATAAATTGATTGTGAAGCAATTGCGCAAGCGGGGAGCTAAAATAAAATACGACAGACAAAACAATCAGCCGGAGTGCCCGGAATTTCCCGCCCCCGCACAGTGTCGGGAAAGCTGGCAGAAAATTCTCCGGATAATTGCTTTTATATATACAAATAGGTCCACCCCAAAACTTTCCCCTCACCGGGAGGGCGGGAAGTTTTCGCAGTAGACTCATACATATAAATGGAGGTTCGTGAGATGATTGATAGAAGGAATATAAATAAGGTGGTACTTGCTTTCAGCGGCGGACTTGATACCTCGGTTATCGTGCGCTGGATGAAAGAAAATTATGATTGCGAGGTTATAGCGTTTGCCGCCGACCTCGGTCAGGGCGAAAATCTGGAACCGCTGCGCGAGCGTGCTGAAGTAGCCGGTGCTTCTGATATTGTGATCAAAGATTTAAAACGGGAGTTCGCCGAGGAATACGTTCTGCGCGGGCTGAAAGCGCAGGCTATTTATGAAAACGGTTATCCACTGGCTACAGCCCTGGGTCGCCCTCTTATTTCAAAACATCTTGTTGAAGTGGCTCGCGAGTATGGAGCTGACGCTGTTGCCCACGGAAGCACCGGGAAAGGAAATGACCAGGTACGTTTTGAAGTTTCTGCACGTGCTTTAAATCCTGATATTCAGGCTTTTACCCCGGTTCGTGAGTGGGAGCTGGGCAGCAGGGACGCAGAGATTGAATACGCAAAGAAACATGGTATTCCCGTTGAGGTTACAGCGGAGAAACCATATAGCTATGACCTCAACCTCTGGGGGGTAAGCATTGAATGCGGACCGCTTGAGGATCCCTGGAAAGCGCCGCCGGAAGATATTTACCTGATGACAGATTCTCCCGAACAGGCCCCCGAAGAGGCTGAAGAACTGATAGTCGGCTTCGAAGCCGGTTGCCCGGTCTCTCTTGACGGTGATAAGATGGAACTGGTTGATTTGATTCAGACTCTCAACAAAAAAGCCGGTCGTCACGGGGTGGGCCGGATTGATATGGTCGAAAATAGACTTGTTGGTTTAAAATCAAGAGAAATTTACGAAGCGCCGGCGGGCACGGTTTTGCACAAAGCTCACCGGGCACTGATGGATCTTGTTCTTGAACGCGACATTTACCATTATCTGCAGGAAGTTTCGCTGCGCTATGCGCAACTGGTTTATAACGGGCTGTGGTTTTCGCCGCTGCGCGAAGCTCTGGATGCTCTGATAAACGAGGCCCAGTCCAGCATGAACGGAGAAGTCAGGCTGCGGCTATACAGGGGGAATGCCACTGTATGTGGCCGGCGCAGTCCTGATTCACTCTATGATCGCGGACTGGCCACTTACGAGGAAGATGATGAATTTGATCAGTCGCTCTCGGAGGGGTTTGTAGAACTGTGGGGGCTGCCCCTTAAGGTTGTGGGGCGATCAAGACAATGACTCTCTGGCGCTCGGAAGATGAACTGCAGCCCGCGGACGAGTTGTTGAAGTTTACCTCTTCTCTGGATGTTGATATACGTCTGTACCCTTATGATATCCGAGGCTCGCAGGCCTGGGCTCGCGCTCTGCACCGGGCGGGTGCTCTCGATGAAAAACAGATGGAGAGCATTATTAGAGAACTGGATAACATAAAGGATGAGCTTGATGCCGGGGAACTCCAGCTTGATCCTGACCTT
>JBKGYI010000062.1:0-7198 GCA_046546195.1 bacterium
AATTACAATAGAAAAGTAGAGGATGTAAAATAAATAGTCATTGCGTTGCAAAATTGTTAACCGGCTAATGATTAACCAATAATCGCCGGTCAATCAGCCCCCTTTGCTTTTTTCTGACAACATTCTTCGTTTCACTTAAAGCTTTTCCTGGTTTTCTTCTTCGGCGCGGCGCAGTTCTTCAAGATACATTCCCGTCCCCCGGACCACACAGGTTAAGGGATCCTCGGTAATTGTAACAGGCAAACCGGTATTTTCAGCAAGAAGACGATCAATCCCCCGCAGTTTGGCACCGCCACCGGTGACAATTATCCCCCGGTCTGTTATATCTGCCGACAGCTCCGGTGGAGTTTCTTCTAAAGTTTCTTTTACACTGTTGATAATAACATTCATTGGCTCCGCCAGCGCTTCACGAATCTCATTACCACTTATAGAAAGAGTTTTTGGCAGACCCGAACTGAGATCACGGCCTTTTATCTCATATTTTCTCTTATCGTTCTTTTCGTTCTGGAAAACAGCGCCTATTTCAACTTTAACTTCTTCGGCTGTTCTCTCACCAATCATCAGGTTATATGTTTCGCGCAGATGGTTGGCGATGGCAACATCCATTTCATCACCACCAACTCGAGTCGAACGGGCCACCACCATCCCACCCATGGAAATCACAGCTACTTCGGTAGTCCCGCCACCAATATCAACAACCATATTACCGGCCGGTTCATAAACCGGCATCTCGGCACCAATCGCAGCAGCAAGTGGTTCCTCAATTATATGTATTTCACGGGCTCCCGCATGTTCGGCCGACTCCATAACCGCCCGTTTTTCCACCTCAGTAACACCATAAGGAACACCTATTACCATGCGGGGACTGACAAATTTTCTTCTTTTATGAACCTTATCTATAAAATACCTTATCATCTTTTCGGTGACATCAAAATCAGCTATAACTCCATCTCTGAGCGGCCGCACAGCTCTGATTTTTTCCGGTGTCCTCCCGATCATGTTTTTGGCTTTATTCCCGACAGCTAAAACTCTGCCCGTATCATCATCAATCGCTACAATAGATGGTTCTCGCAACACTACCCCCTGGCCCTTAACAAACACCAGCGTATTGGCGGTGCCAAGATCAATTCCCATATCGTTTGAAAATAAACTGTACAGATAATTAAATGGCTGAAACAAAACAATCAGCTCCCTCTTTAGTTCGATTTATTAACAGCTTTAACTAAAACTCTCCAGCAGGTTATCGACCCGGGGCGGATAATTCCCAGTCTCTTTTATTTTTTTAAGCAAAGTTAGCGATTCATCTTTCCGTCCTGTTTCAAGCAAATATTCGGCATACAACAGTTGATAGTTTACATTATCACGCCAATCTTCTTTTGCCAATATTAAACGGCGAGCCAGATCATACTCCCCGGTGGCCAGAGCAAGACGAATCCGGGTTCGCTGATAATGATCCTGCAAAACGGGGCGCTCTTTTTCATAAGAGCCCAGACTATTTTCAATTTCTGAAAGTATCTGCCGGGCCCGATCAAAATCATCCTGACCACCACGCGCCAGCAAAGCCCGCGCTTTATTCAAAAGCAAAACCGGATCCTTAACAGAGTTTCCCAGCGAATCAAAATATCCGATCGCTTCATCGTAGTCAGAAGATTCATAATGAATATTTGCCAGCAAAGCAATAAGGTGCGGCGAACGGTAACCATTCTCATAAGCAGCAAGCGCCATCCGCCGCGCTTGTAAGCTATAAGTGTATTTTAAACTATAATCATAACAACTACCAAGCTGATAATAGAGGTACGCACTATAAAAATAATCTCTGGGCTGCATCTGCCAGGACGGATGGCCAATTATTCGCCGGTAAAAACCAAGGCCCTGTTCCAGAATCGCCTGCAGCTCCTCAGGTTCAGCATTATCTTCTAACAAACTATTTCTAACCAGATAATAGGAATGCCTTGCTGTTTGCAAAAGAAGCGGGCCGTTAAACGGTTCCCTCTCCAGCTGCTGTTGCTGCTGTTGAAAAGTTTCCGCACTTACCGCCTGCAATCTACGCTCATTATTGCTCTGGTAACGAAGTATTATTACGATTACCACAAAAACTAAAACAAATACCAATATTTTCGAAAACCGGGGGCGGTTCTGAAACCACCTGTAAATTTTATGTAGACGGCGCATCATTTATCAAATCCAACAGATAGCATCCCCTGACATTATTCGTTTCTAACTTTTCCTACTCTTTCCGGCTCTACTTCAAGTTTTATCTCTGCCCGGGCACGACGCCATTTTAACCAATCTTCAATGAAATCAGCGGTTTTTTCCTGAATTAAAAACTGACGCAATTGCTGCCGATCGTCAGCAGTCAACAATTCAGTTTTGCCGGCTCTTTGCTCCCCACAATAAAAAATGTGGTATCCGTATTCAGAAACAAACGGTTCACTCAAATCGCCGGCGCGCAAACCCGACAGTACCGCGCTAATAGCGGGGTCCATTGCGAAGCCGTCACTTAACTCTCCCGAATAAACCGGCCGATCTTCTTCCGAAAGAAGATAAACAAACTTCACCGGCAGCCAGCCATAATCACCGCGCATCTGAGCGGCCTGGCCATGATATTCGACAGCTTTTTCGCGTACAGCCCCCAAAACGTCCTGCCGGGCGCGCAGACTATCATAAGCTTCACGGGCCGACTGCTTGGCCTGCTGCCAGTGTGTATCTGCCAGTAAAGCATTCTCAATCTGATCACGAACTTCATCTAACGGTTTTTTTTCGTCAATCTCAAGTTCGCGCACATAATAAAGATAATAACCATCCTCTGCCCGGGCCAGTTCACTTATATTCCCGGGTTCGGTCCGAAAAACTGCCGAAGCCTGGGGCGAAGACAATTGTTCGCGCTCAACCCAGCCCAGCATCCCCCCCTGTTCAACAGTTTCAGTATCCTGAGAGTATTCACGGGCAAGATCAGAAAAATCATCTTCATCACTAACCCGCCGCTTTATGTGCTCGACCCGACGCCGCAACTGCTCCAATTGCTGCCGGCGCTGGTCTCCCTCGGCCTCAGGAGCCTCAAAAAATATCTGCCGCAAGAATGCTCGCGGCGGCGCCTCAAAATCACGCTCGCGAGTCTCATAATAGTCTCGCACACGTTCCTCGTCAATATAGGTGGTGGGATCTATGAATATTCCATAAAGTTTTACTTCCCGAAAACCTGTTTCTATTAACTGTTCCGCCTCGGTATCACTTAAATCAACTTTATCCTGCAGCCAGCCATAAAAACGCATCGTTTCAATTCTGTCTTTTTCCGCTTCTTCAAGCTCTCGGCGGCGGGCCGGAGTTATTCTTTCCAAAAACTGCTGGTAACTCTGCGCATCAAACTGGCCAGTTTCAGTTCTAAACTCCGGACGAGACATAAACCACTGCCTTATTTCCTCCGAACGGGCCTCACCTCCCTCACGCTCAAGAAGCTGTCTTATCAGAACACGCTCAACGATCTTGTCAAAAGCCTTGCGGCGTTGATTTATTCTTGTTTCTTCATCCACCGGTCCTTCGTGTTCCTCGCGCACCCGGCGCAATTCACGCAGGTATTCTTCCATTTCCACCTGTTCCCCGGCTACCGTGCCAAGTATCCTCTCCTGGCCCAGACCACCTAAAATTCCCATCCCCCAGCCGGCAAAAATAGTAAGTCCAAAAGCTGCCACCGCCAGCCATATAATCGCTTTCATATTATTGCGCATCCAGTCCATCCTTATTTTCCTCCCTGTTCAAGCCGGGCTTTAACTCCGGATCATTTATTATAAATTATCTCTTCCTAATTATATTCAGCAAAAAACAGATCATTTATCCCCACGATTTTCAGGTAGATAAGGTTACTATTATAACGTAATTTTTGTAGGTATCGGAAAATATATTTTTTCAGGGGAGGAAGCAGGCGGCTAACACCGGGGCGGATTATTATCCTATTATATGAACTTTAGCCCACTGGCGACCATAGTTGAGCGCATGAGATCTTTCGGGAAAACAAAGATCAATCCGGTGACCTTTGATTGCACCGCCAACATCCGCTGCAACAGCATAACCATAGCCTTCCACGTAAAGTAAAGTACCCAGAGGTATTATCCGGGGGTCAACAGCAGCCAGACCATAACCGGCCGGCAAGCCCAGCGCGGAAAAACCGTCATCATACGGAGCGGTATCCAGGGCATGTGGAGAGTAACCGGTCGCCTCCAACCTTATTATCCCTTTTTCTTTTAATTTTCTGCGCCGAGCGTTTTTAAATTCAACCTGGCCTTCAAGAACCAGACGGGGCAGAGCTTTTTCTACAACTCTACCATCTGCTTTAACACCCGAACGACCCCCCCGAATCACAAGTTTCTCACCGGCTCCCAGAGACCGTGTAGAAATAATTCGCTCATCCGGAATAATTTTATTATTGCTCCCGGCTTTCTCATGCGAGGGGAAAAGAAATAAATGAGTTCCCTCTCTCAGCTCTGAACTAAGGGCCGGAAAAATTCGCCTGAAATCAGTTTCTTTAAGTCCTTCTTCGTTAAGATATTCTCCAACAGTGCGCGCCCCCGTTATCACGGTTTGCCGGGTTTCTCCTTCTATAACCTTTATTTCTACAACCTCGTCACGTGCCGTAACTACAAGCGGCAGCACCAGCAAAACAATAAGTATTGAAAAAGCTACAAAGCGTAACAATCTCATCCCAAACTCCTCCTGAATTAATTTTATGCGGCTGACAGGATTGCCTGAATAGGTCATCTGAATGGTGTGTTTATACTCCCGTTTTGTTTCCCGCAAAGAGCATATAAATATAGCAGGTATCTGCTCAAAAATCAACTTAAAAAAACCGGAGTAACAAAAACATTCTTTAAAAGTTATAATCTATACTTAAGAACACTTATGATATATAAATAGATACGGAGTTTACAATAAAATGAAACTTATTACCCGCTATCTCCTGAAAGAACTTTCCTTCCCTTTTTTAATCGGGCTTTTGCTGTTCACCGGAATTCTTTTAACACATCAGTTATTTGACCTGGCTGATTTAATAATAAACAAAGGATTTGCCCCCGCCCAGGTGGCCGGTTTTATAGCCTCGGGAATCCCGACAACTTTTTTCTTTACAATCCCAATGGCCGTATTGCTGGCTACTCTGATGGCTTTTGGCCGGCTGGCCGGGGATCTTGAGTTAACAGTCCTCCGGGCTTCCGGCTATCCCCTGCGTTCTTTCATTACTCCGCCTTTAATCGCTGCAACAGTATTAACCGCCGGGCTGCTCGGACTGCGCGAATATGGTTTACCCCCCCTGAGCCGTTACCAGGAACAACTGATGCTGGAACTGGAGATTCCAGAACCACCGCGACTTATGGTTCCCGGTCGACATTTAAATATCGGTCCTTACACTATTTTTGCTGAAAATATATACAACAGCAAAATGGAAGATGTTTTTTTGGAAGATAGTTCCGCCCCCGAATCTCCGCTTACAGTTTATGCTCGCCAGGGGCGCTGGGAGAAGATAGACCCTATTACCTATTTTCTTCACCTGAAAAACGGCACAATGCATCAACTTCACCGCAACGGTGAATACCGTAATATCCGTTTTGATAAGCAAATGATTCGGATTGAATTAAAAACCTTTTCTGTAAACCTTCAGGAAGTATCCGGTGAGGTTCCGCCACTAACTACGCTTTACAAAGAATATATACAGGCCGGCAACCACTACCATAAACAGCGACAAAAAAACCAGGAGAATAACAAACGCAAACTACAGCGGCTTGCCACAATTGCTCGCAAAAAAAGCATCGATTTCCACCAGGAGCTTTCACTGCCGTTTGCCACCTTATTTCTTGTCCTGCTGGGAACCCCGCTCGGAATTCTGACCAGTAAAATGGGAAAATCTTTAAGCTTCACGCTCTCCCTGGGTATCATTGTACTCTACTATCTTTTTTTAACCGGGAGCGAACCTCTTGCCGTTCAGGGCTGGATACCCGCCGCCTGGGCAATGTGGCTGCCTAATATTATCTATGGACTCTGCGGCGGGGGACTTCTTTTATATCTTAATAAGAAAGGACACTGAGCATACTTTTAGCAAACTTTACACTGAAAATAGCCGTTTTTTGACGCGTAAATCCGGGCTAAAGCTGTCTTTTGACGAGCATTATATCGATCCGGTCAGAAACATCTTCCATCCGGTCGGAAACAGACGCGGTCAGCTGAATTAAATCGCGGAGCTGAAGTTTCTGAGCAAGATCACACTCCTCATCTTCAAAAAGATCTTTAATTATTCCCCATTCGATTCGGTCTACCTGCTGTTCCAGCTCTTCCACCTCGCGGGCAAGACGACTTGCTTCATCCCAATCATTGTTTAAAGCCTGAACCACCTTTTCAAGCGGCTCAAAACACTCCAGCACCTTGGCAGTTAACTTACGAAACCTGTCCTTCAACTCCGGGGGCACATAGGGGTTTTGCTGGGCAAGAAAATCACTGATTGTCTCAGCGCGGTTGGCAACCTTGTCAACCAGTTCAACAAGTGTAATATAATCACCACGGTAAAGCGGCATAAACGCTCCCTCGTATATCTGCGCTTCGATTCTTCGCCGAATTTCATCGGCTTTATGCTCTTTTTCGTGAACAGCAAATGAACTATTAACAAAATCACTGTCTTCTTCCAGATATTTAAAAATCATATTTTCAAACTCTTCAAGACAATCTTTAACCGAGCAAAGATGTTCCTGAATTAAATCCTGAACCTTTGATTCTTTTTTACCAAATAACATTTCTAATCCCTGCCTAACAAATAAGTTTGGTTTGATAACTATTAACAATACCAGCGGGTTGCTTTAAATTTCAATCATCATCTATGTTTTTATTTTAACCAACAATTAATAAACAGCAAGTTTAATCCCGGTTTTTTATCTAAATCACTTAACTATATCCTCCCAGCGCCCTTCACGCAAATCGTAATTTTCACCGGAAATATCGCGTTCAAAACCAATAGCACGGGATGGATAATCGGCAAGATTAAAAGCAAGCCATACCTGGTGCTCTTGATCTTCTATCTCCCGGTATAAGACCCGCATCTCCCAACAATGCAAACGACGATAAACCATGAACCGCCGTTCTTCTAACTCTTCTTCGGTTAAATCATAAACAACATCTGAATGCAGCCGCCATATCTCATCCTTTGATTCCCAGCTCAACCTGT
>JBKGYI010000063.1:0-7193 GCA_046546195.1 bacterium
TAATTCAACAGATATAATTCCCAGTCATCCGCAGCTTCTTTTAGCTTTATAGTCCACTCAAATCCTCTTTCAACAGAAAGTAAATCCGGATCATAAACCCGGTAGCCGTCCTCTGTTTCCACAAGAAAGGAATTATTAATGTTTTTAAATATTTTTTCGTTCATATAATCAACGAAATTTTTATTAAAAACCTCTCTGGCCGCCGGGTGACCTGCTACCAACTCATCAACAACTTTCTGTAAAAAATTACGCCAGGTGGAGTCTTTCTCTATATCACGGGGTATAAATGATTCCGGGTCAAGACCAGCTTTTTCAAAAAACGAACGATAATGATCAACCTCTATCTGCGAAGAACGATTTAATAGACGTAGATACCGTTTTGAAATCGATTCTGCCGCTCGCTCGGAAAGCAATTGTATAATTTGTTCAAGATTTTCCCGTTCAAATGCTGGTTTTAATTCCTTTTTCAAAAAATCAAGCGCACTTTGCTCACGTGTCCCCAAACTATCCGGCGGCTCATTTATCTTAAAACGCTTATATTCTTGATGTTTGGCAACAGCATTCTGGCGACGGGCATCTATCCATTCTTTCAATTCCGCACCCAACCTCGCCGATCCTCCGGTTACCACACTCTGCAAATGCCAGCCCTGTATATAAATTAAACTTAATTCCACAGTCCCTGTATAAAACCAGTAATCATCACTCAAAGCAGCGCGATGATACTGGCTCTCATCCTCGTTGAATTTATAAGCCTCGTAACCGGCATCGATAAGAATGTCTACTATATTCAAACGTTCCGGGGGGGTTGATTTTATTCCGTAAAAAATTTCTTTTTCCAATAAATTATCGGTTGTTTCCACTAACAGTTCTACCGCCCGGCCTACTACACCCGTCCGCCAGGCGGTGCTCGGACGATGGGTTAACAAGCGCAGCGAATACCTGGCTTTTTCATAAATCTCTTTAAAAACCGGTGTACTATAGACACCAAGATAAAATTGAAAATCTTCCAGCGGTGCCCAGTGAACAAAATTGCCTGTTAGCGCCTGGCGGGCTTTTTCTTCGGTCATTTCCCAGTTTAAATCAAGAATGTCAAATACAGCGTCAATATTGGGTTTAACTTTTTCGTACACCTCCAGACCGCGCAATTGAATTATGTTTGATTGTCCGGTGCTCAAATCGTGATCGGTGAGAATATAGGTGCCGGCTATCAAATCTATTCCGTCAACAAGGAGCACCGCCGAATTAACATAAGTGTTACTCTCTTTGTTGGGAAAATATTCTAAATCTCTGTTAAAACATCCTACCGGAGATGCCTTTTTGAGTTGAACCGGGGTACCCTCAAAATATTCGAAGGCGTGCTGATTTACCTGGTGAAAATAGTTGATCGGAAATTTTTCCGAAAGAATAATAATAACTTCTTTCCCCGCTTCGGCCTTTTCAATAAGTTTATCGGCCATTTTTTTCATCATCGGACCTGACTCAATATCAAACATGCGGGCCATCAAAATAATAGAATTTTTAGCGTTTGATACAGATTCGACAATCCTTTCTCCGGCTCGGCCATAAATTAACCAGCGTCCCCTGACACCTTTGTTAATTATTTGAGAATGGGCCGCCTCTATGCTGTCCCCCAACTCCCCCAGTTCGAAACTAATCTCCTTTAAATCCTCAATCACTTTCTGTTGTGCTGCAATATTTTCCTGATAGCGACTATTTAATTCCACAACCGAACCGTTCAACTTCAACGGCTGCAGCGAGGTAATAAAAAACAAACACAAAACAATAAAAATTACAGTCTTTTTTCTTAACAATATTAACTCCCTCCTGCCAGGAATCCTTCAGGGTAAAAGTTCAATTAGAAAACTGAAATTCTTAATTACCGTACCTGGCTCTACGTAATTCGTCCTGTTTAACTATTTTATCCCATTATGCCTGTTTTTGGTAAAAAAACTGTGACTACCGCTACAATTTCAGTTTTACCCTGGCCAAACCTGTTTTTTATTTCAGGATAAGTGATTATAAAAAATTGCTGAGCGTGTGGATAGGTCAGGAAGATTTTAGCTGATTATAAAGGGATTTTAAAGTGGTTGCTATCAATACCAGCCCGGCTATGGCAGCTGTATAGAAGATTATCCGGTTCCAATCCGTATTGGCAGCATATTCTTCGGATGGGGTTATTTGAGCGGTCAGAGTAAACTCTAACCTGTCCGGCGCACTACAGATATTCCGGCGGCAGGGCTGGTATTCAAGAGTGAACGGAAACTGGTGGGTTCCCGGAGCCAACCCGGCAGCCTGCAACCGGGCGGTTACAGTAAAATCGTCCCGGTAAACTGTCAGAGGTTCTTCAATGAAATCGACCGCAACTTTTTCGCCGGGCGGATAATCCACCTGCTGCAATTGTAACTCTTCCGAGGCCGCTTCAAGTGTAACCGGTATTAAAAAATCAGCCGCAGCCGGATTGGAGTTAACATACCAATCTTCGCTTAGCCGAAAATCAAGTTTAACCGTCTCCTGAGAACCGCTCTGCAGTTCAAACTCTTTGGAGCCGATATATTCCACTTCCCCGCCGGCAGAAGCTTCACAGAAACCAGGTGTGAAAATTATAACGGACAAAATAAGGCAAATAAAAACTAACTGTTTTCGCATCTACCGGTAGAGCCAGAGGGTGGTGAATACTATGGAGGCGGTTTCAGCGCGGAAGTATCTTTTTCCCAGGGAGACTCCGGTTGCCATGGAAGAGAGGTGCAGTTTTTCTTTTTCTGAAAAATCACCTTCAGGGCCAACGATGAAAGCAACGTTTTTTTCTTCTTTTGTAAACAGCTCGCGGGGCTGATCAGCGGCGGCGTCTCCCCAGTAAATCTTATCAAGGGCGGGCAGTTTCGCTTCTAACTCCTCAAAATCCACGGGGAGATGAATTTTCGGCAGCCAGTCACGGTCTGTAATCCGGGTCGAATCAAGTGCTATTTTGCGCCAGCGATCACGCTGCTTTTCGGGTTTGTTCGGGCGGCGCACGGTATGTCTGGAAATTAACGGCAAAAAATCGGTCACACCAAGTTCGCTTCCAATCTTGACTGCTTCTTCAAACTTTTTTTTGCGGGTCAATGACTGAATCAGCCACAGCGAATAGGAAGCTTTTTCTTTCGGACGACTGGAGAGAACCTCAACCCGCAGCGGTTCTGTGGTTTTTATTTCCGCCTCCACAACCCGCTCACTACCGGCGATCTCAACCGGATCACCGGGACGCAAGCGGCGGACATTGGTAAGATAATGGCTCCAGTATTCACTATCAACAATAAAACTATCTGCAGCGGGAAGAGAACGCTCAAGATAGATTTTCATCTAAGCAAACACATCGCGAATCTTCTCAAAAATACCGCGTTCTTTATCCTGGACCTCTTCGCCGCGTATCTTCGCAAATTCTTCCAGTATTCCTTTTTCCCGGTCAGACAGTTTTGTTGGGGTAACCACTTTTACCTGAACTTTCATATCACCGCGGCCGGAACGATTCAGGTAAGGAACCCCCCTGCCGCGCAAGTTAAATATTTCTCCAGTCTGGGTGCCCGGTTTTATATTTATTTCCTCACGGTCATCCTCAAGGAGCTCCACTTTTACTGTTCCACCGAGAGCGGCCTGGACAAAACTGATCGGAACCTGGGTGAAAAGATCGCCGTTCTTCCTGCGGAATCGGGAATGGGGTTTTACCTTGATATCGAGGTAAAGATTTCCGCTTCTGCCTTCACCGCCCTCCCCTTCACCGGGAATACGAATTCTATGTCCGGTCTCCACTCCGGCCGGGATATCAGCTTTTATAGTCTTTTTACGGCGCACACGACCAACACCGTCACATTCCTCGCAGGGATCGGTAATAATCACACCCTGGCCCTCACATTTCGGACAGGGCTGGGTCATGGTGAAAAAACCTCGGGAATTGGAAACCTTGCCGCGACCGTCACATCTGCTGCAGGTTTTTTTGCCATTCGAACTTGCCGTACCGGTACCGGAACATTTCTCACATACTTCTCTTTTCTGAATTTCCAGCTTTTTTTCACAACCAAACGCAGCCTCTTCAAGCTCCAGTTCAACGACCATACGCAGATCTGCCCCGCGCCGGGAGCGGTGACGCCGCCCCCCGGCCGTTCCACCAAAGAAGCTGGAAAAAATATCACCGAAACCCATATCTTCAAAAAGATCACTGAAATCAGCATATCCATGCGAGCGCCCACGGGAAGCAGCTCCCTGGACGCCCTGCTTACCAAAGCGATCATACCGAGCCCGCTGATCCTGGTCGCTTAAAACCTCATAAGCTTCCGCTATTTTTTTGAAATTCTCTTCAGCTTCCGGATCACCGTTACGATCCGGATGATACTTCATGGCCATTTTCTTGAACGCTTTTTTTATCTCCCTTTCGGAAGCGTCACGTGATACACCAAGTATTTCGTAATAATCTTCACTATCTACCATAATCTACATCCTCGCTGATTGAGTTATGGGTTGTGGGGTTCGGGTTGTGAGTTAAAATTAAATTTTAACAATTTTTGGACTTCAAACAAATAAACCGCCGGTCCGAGCCAAAAAGCTCGGACCGGCCGGTTTTAATTTTATTCTTCCTCGTCAACTACCTCGAAGTCGGCGTCCTGGACCTCTTCGCTACTGCCAGGTTCAGCGCCAGAAGCTCCGGCCTGCGGACCTCCGGCTGCCCCGGCCTGCTGCTGGGCCTGTTCGTAAAGATGCTGACTGATCGTCTGCGAGGCCTGGGTTAATTTTTCCATCGCCTCGCGAATTTCAGCGGCATCTTCAGATTCGTCTTTGACCTTCTCGAGGTTTTCTTTCGCCGACTCGATCTCTTTTTTCTCGTCCTCGGAGATCTTATCCTCGTGCTTCTCAACCAGCTCGTCAGTCTGGAAGATAAGCTGCTCGGCCGCATTGCGCGCTTCTACCAGTTCCTTGCGCCGTTTGTCCTCTTCGGCATGTTTCTCGGCGTCTTCCTTCATCTTTTCCACTTCGTCTTCGGAAAGATTGGTGGAACCGGTAATCTCGATCTCCTGTTTTTCTCCCGTTCCCTTATCTTCAGCGGAAACATGAAGAATACCGTTAGAATCTATATCAAACGTAACCTCAATCTGGGGCACGCCGCGCGGTGCCGGCGGAATACCGGTCAGGTGAAAACGACCCAGGGATTTATTATGAGCCGCTATATCCCGTTCACCCTGAAGGACATGAATCTCAACCTGGGACTGATTAGCTTCAGCCGTGGTAAAAATCTCCGATTTACGGGTCGGAATAGTAGTGTTTTTCTCAATTAACCGGGTAAACACACCGCCCTGCGTTTCCACACCCAGCGAAAGTGGCGTTACATCCAGAAGAAGGATGTCATCAACATCGCCCCCAAGCACACCGGCCTGAATGGCAGCACCAACAGCGACAACTTCATCGGGATTAACTCCCTTATGGGGCTGGCGTTCAAAGTATTCGGATACCGCATCCACAACCGCCGGAATCCGGGTTGAGCCCCCAACAAGAATAACTTCACCGATTTCATTCAGGGAAAGATCAGCTTCCTCAACAACCTCGCGGCAGATATCAATGGTTTTATCGATATAACCTTTAATCAACTGCTCAAATTTGGACCGTGTGAGTTCCAGGTCAAGGTGCTTGGGTCCTGACTGGTCCGCGGTCACAAACGGTAGATTGATGCGAGTCTGTTTGGCGGAAGATAATTCAATCTTCGCCTTTTCAGCCGCTTCTTTCAACCGCTGCATGGCCATAGCGTCCTGACGCAGATCAATTCCCTGATCCTTTTTAAACTCCTCGGCCATCCAGTCAATGATTTCATTATCAAAATCATCACCACCGAGCTTGGTGTCTCCGTGCGTTGATTTTACCTCCAGCACTCCATCGCCAATATCCAGCACGGAGATATCAAAAGTTCCACCACCAAGGTCATAAACAGCCACGTTCTGCTCGCGTTTATCATCAAGTCCATAGGCCAGGGCCGCTGCTGTCGGTTCGTTAATAATCCGCTCAACATGCAGACCGGCAATTTTACCGGCATTCTTGGTTGCCTGACGCTGGGAATCGTTGAAGTAAGCGGGCACGGTAATCACCGCGCGTTTCACTTCTTTACCAAGATAATCCTCAGCGTCTTTCTTTAATTTCTGAAGAATAAAGGCGCTGATCTGCTCGGGCGTATAATCCTCACCCTGCAGAGTAACCTTATAATCCTCACCCATGTGTCTCTTAATCGAAGCAACAGTGTTTTCGCTGTTGGTAACCGCCTGTCGTTTTGCCGGCGCCCCAACGAGTTTTTCACCGTTTTCATCAAAAGCGACAACAGAAGGAGTAGTCTTCTGTCCTTCCGCATTCTGAACCACTTTCCCCTCGCCGCCCTCATAAACCGCTACAACACTGTTAGTAGTACCAAGGTCAATCCCGACTATCGGGCCTTTGACATCTTCTTTAGAACTATCTCTTGTTCCTTTTTCTACCATCAAACTGCACCTCCGTTAAACATTAAAATTCATTACACTAATTTTACCAAAATTTAATAATACAGACATCATTTTTCCCTATTCCTTAACCTTTCTCCTGTTCGATCGGTTCGGCAGGAATCCCCACCTTAACCGCCGAGGGTCGAAGAATACGATCGTGGAGTTTATATCCCTTTTTAAACTCCTCGACAACTGTCTGACGGTCAAGATCTTCACGGTCTTCCCGCATCATTCCCTCGTGTTCGTGCGGATTAAAAGGTTCTCCCTCGGCTTCGATGGGGCGAACATGATGTTTTTCCAGCAATTCGTCAAGCTGGCCACGAATCATGGTCATCCCCTCACGCACCTCTTCATTTTCAAACTGAAGCGAATCAAAAGCACGGTCAAAATTATCGATAATTTCAAGCAGATCGGTCAAAAGATCCCCGCTGGCGTACTTGAGAAGATCGTTTTTTTCGCGGCGCTGACGCTTGCGTAAATTTTCAAGATCAGCCGTTCGCCGCAAATATTTATCCTCAAACTCATCTCTTTTTTGCTGGAGCTCTTTAAACCGCTCGCGTGAAATCTCAATTATATCCGGTTCACCTGAACCTTCCGAATTTTCTTCATCCACTTCTTTTCCCTCAACATTTTCTTCAAAATTTTCTGCAACCATCGTTCAACACCTCCGCTTAATTCCTGCCACTTTTTCTACCATGCCTACGA
>JBKGYI010000064.1:0-7155 GCA_046546195.1 bacterium
TGAAAAGATTTGGGTTTGAGGCTGAATACAGGTCCTTTCAGGAGTATGAAGCGCTTTTCCAGGCTCTGATCGACGGTGAAATTGATGCGGCGACTTTTGGTAGATTGAGCGGGCAATATTTTGATGAAAAATTAGATAATCAGGATAAAGTAGAGTCCGCACCCATTCTTTTTTCGCCCTATCGTTTATATGTGGCCCTGCCTAAGGGCCGGGAATTAAACAGTTATTTAATTGAACGGATAGATTCACATCTTGAAAAATTTCATTCCGATAAAGATTCTGTACTTTACCGGGCCCAGGAGCATTATCTTGTTTCCCCCGGGGAAAGTTTTATCGAGATTCCTGGCTGGTTAAGCTGGACTCTGATGATCGGGACGGGGGTTGTTGTTTTTTTGGCGATTGGTATTTTTGTGCTTAAAAAGCAGGTGGAAAAACAGACGGGAAAACTTAAGGAGAAAAACCGTTATTTAAAGATATTGATTGATTGTAACCAGATAATGGTTCGGGCTACCGACGAGGCTGAGCTTCTGGACAGAATATGTCAGATACTTGTGGAAACCGGGGGTTATTCCCTGGCTCTTATCGGTTGTGGCCAAGAAAATATAAAAATAAATAATTATTGTTGTGAAGAGAATGACTATGTGGGAACTATAACCGGCGAGGATAATCAGATAAAAGAAGATGATGAACCAACAAGAGTCGCATTTGAAACAGGAAAGATGAAGCTGATTGAAAATCTTGATGACTATGATTCAAACGGTAAATGGTTGGCGGCGGCCAGAAAGACCGGGAGCTCAGCGATGGCAGCTCTGCCGCTTGTGGTGGGGGAAAAGCGGCTGGGAGCGTTTGCTGTTTTTACAGAAAAAAAGGATGTCTTTACCGAGTGGGAAATAAGACTGCTCAACGAATTCGCCGAGGATATATCTTTTGGTCTTAAAGCACTGCGGACTCAAAAAAGGCTGGCCGATTCGCTGCGCGAGAAGAAAACCCTTCTCCAGGAGGTTCACCACAGGGTAAAAAATAATCTTTTCACGATGATCAGTTTCCTGGAGATGCAGCTTGTTTCGACTGAGGACCAAAATACCTGCGATGTGCTGGAGGAAGCCATCACCCGTCTTAACACAATGGCCCTGGTTCACAAACATATTTATTCGCGCCACGAACTTTCCACAATAGATTTCTCCGCTTATCTGAAGGAATTGGCTTCGGAAGTGGTTTCAACCCTTAAGGGTTCGCAAACCGAGATTGAACTTGAGTTTAATCTTGATCAGGCTACATTCTCGCTTGATATGATGATTCCCTGCGGGCTGGTGATTAACGAGCTGTTAACAAACGCTGTCCGCCATGGTTTTAAAGACCGCAATAAGGGGAAGATAAAGCTGGTATTTGAACAGAGTGAGGGTTTAAATCTGTTAAAAATTCGCGACAACGGTGTCGGGTTGCCCGAAGACTTTAGTTTTAAAAGTGCGGCTTCGCTTGGTTTGAAACTGGTTAAGACAATGGTTGAGAAACAGCTTGCCGGCGAGTTAAATTACAGTACCAACGGTTATACTGAGTTTACGATAAAATTTCCGATCACCGAGTAAATAGTGAAATTTGTTGGAATAAAAATCAGGAAAAGACGATAGTGTTCCAAAAGTTGTGTGAATTCAAAAGGGGAAGGTGTTCTCTTTTTCCGGATTTGAGTTATAAGCTTAATTTCTAAGCGAAAGGCGGTTTTTTTAATGACGGCGAAAAGCAATGATTCGACAGAGAGGCGGCGATTTCAACGTATTTCACTTCATAAGCCGCTGCGGATGGAAGCGGATGGGAAAATATGGGAAACCGCGCTGCTCGATATTTCCATACAGGGGATTCTGCTGGAAAAACCGTCCGGGTATCTGTGTGAAAAAGGGCGAACTGTGCAAATAACGATTCCGCTCGGTGAAACCGAGAAAATAGAGATGGATGCCCATACCGTGCACTGCGAAGATGATAAGGTTGGCTGCGCCTGGGACCAGATTGATGTTGACAGTCTTGATCACCTGCGGCGGATGCTGGAACTTAATCTTGGCGATGCCAGCCTGGTTCAACGCGAACTGCAGGAACTGTTCAACCGCCACAAAAACCGGTAGAAAATCATGCCAGAAGATAAGGTTGAATTTGTTCTGCGCAACGGGTTGATTGTTGATGGTTCCGGCAGCCCGGGCTGCCGGGGAGATGTTGCTGTTGGAGGAGGAGAAATCATTGGTTTGGATGTGGATTCAAACTTTCCCGCAGCGGCTCGCCGGATCGATGTTGAGGGGGCTGTCATCACGCCCGGGTTTATTGATATTCACGCTCATTCGGATCTGAGCTTGTTAGAAGACGGCCGCGGGCTGAGTAAAGCTTTCCAGGGGGTAACCACGGAAGTTAACGGTAACTGCAGCATGTCGCCGGCGCCGGTTACTGCTGAAAATAAAAAAAGAGTTCGAGATACATTCACCTACATGGCCGGAGCGGTTGACTGGAACTGGAACAGTTTTGAAGAATATCTTAAGGTGGTCGGGGACAGTAAAATAGCCCTGAATATAGTGCCGCAGGTCGGGCATGGTGCGCTGCGCGCTGCCGTGGTTGGTTTTGAGCCTCGTGTTGCTAACGAAAGAGAAATAGAAGAGATGAAAAATTTGCTGGACCGCGCGTTGTCCGCCGGTGCTGCCGGGATGTCGACCGGACTGGTTTATTCTCCCTGCTGTTATGCTGACAGAAACGAATTGGTGCAACTTGCCGCCGTGGTTGCCGAGCATGACGCGCTGTTTTCCATCCACATGAGAAATGAAGGGTACAGACTGCTGGAGGCGGTTGAGGAAACCCTGGATATAGTAAGAAATACCGGTGTGCGAACTGAGATATCGCATCTGAAAGCAGCCGGTGAGAAAAACTGGGGGCTGGTTCGCCCGGTGGTAGAAAAAATAGATGCGGCTGCCGAAGAAGGCTTTGAAATTGGGTTTGATGTTTACCCCTATTTAGTGGGTAGCACATATTTAAGTGCTCTTTTGCCTCGCTGGGCCCGCAGGGGAAGTCGCGAAGAACTGGTCGAGCGGCTAAAAGATGTGCCAACCCGTCGCCGTCTGCGCCGGGCGATACTTGAGGGGGATGCTGACTGGCCCGGTTATAACGGACCCGGTTCGCTTACTCCGGAGGGAACAACAATAAGTTCTGTCGGTTCGGAAAAAAATCGCGATCTGGTCGGAAAAACTCTGGCCGAGATTGCCGGTGATAGAGACTGTGATCCCTGGGACTGTTTTTTTGATTTGCTTGTCGAAGAAAGGGGGAATGTAATCGGGCTTTATGAATACATGTGCGAAGAAGACGTTCGTTTCCTTTATTCTCATCCCTGTGCAGCAGTCGGTTCCGATGGTCTGGCGATTTCGCCTGCGGGGCACTGGCTTGAATCCAAACCCCATCCCCGTTACTACGGTACCTTTCCCCGTATGCTGCGCCGCTATGCGATAGAAGATGATCTGCTCAGTCTGGAAGAAGCGGTGCGCCGGATGACTTCGCTGCCCGCCCGCCGTCTGGGGCTGAAAAACAGGGGTTTACTGCAAAAAGGTTATGCTGCCGATATTGTTGTGTTTAACCCGGAAACTTTAGAGGATACAGCCACCTATCAAAATCCGCACCGTCTGGCCCGGGGGATAGAACATCTATTTGTAAACGGCACCCCGGTTATCAGCGATTCTCACCAGCCGACAGAATCTTACCCCGGCAAAGTCCTCACTTCGGGTCGCAGTTAAACTTTAAACTTAAGCCGCCGGATTCTGCGTTTGCCCGGCCAGCGGCAGCTGCCTGGTTGGAGTGAACACTGTGCTTCTGTTTTGTGTGTTTACCGCGATAGCTTGTTGTAATTCAGGGGTTTAATTCTGCTATTTCGCGGCCGCAGGCGAGTGTGGCGGCAGTGGCTAAAAGTTTATATATTTCTATCCGGGCCTGGCTGATGTTTGTCCCTTTGTTTTTATCAGCGTCATGAATGAACATCGGACACAAATCTTCGGCTGTGAATTTCACCCCGCGCGAGTTTAAGTTTTCCAGATCGGAACGTTTTTTATTTGTACGTAAAAAACCGCCGATTGGCTGATGTTCGAGACAGTAAATAACTGGCTCGGCGATTAAATTATCAACCCGGTCAGCGGTGCGAATGGATTCCTGGATAATAAAAGAATCATTTTTTCCGCCTCCTTTGCGCCGGGCCATACTGTCTCTCCGGCTGCGGTTCATTTCCATAAATTCTTTCCCGCTGTCAAAAGAATAAACTCCCATTCCATAGGTACCATGGGCGCTTTTGACAAAAGCTGCCAGTGGTTCGTCTGAATTGTGTTCCCGCATTTTGTTTTTGCTGTGGGCAATTATTTCATCTATTGAGGCAGCCACTTTGTCGAACCCGCTTTTGTTTGTAAGGTTTACTTCAGAAACGAATCTTGTTTCCGGGTACAGAAGCCAGGGATCAATGTTAAGAATTTCAGCAAGTTCAACCAGAATTTTTTTAGCGTGCTCAAAGTGTCGATGTTTACTTCTGTTCCACCAGCCCACCAGCGGTGAGGGGATGAGCGGAGTTTCGGTTTCCTTCAGTATTTCGGGGACACCGTTCGAAAAATCATTATTTGAGAGTAAAAGATCAATATCTTCTTCGCCGGCGGTTAATTGGGAGTTTTTTGTTTTTAGCCGGTGCAGTTTTATCGTATCCCCGTCTGCGGTTTTTACACTGGCCGGATCCTCTTTGAAATAATCGTTATCAGTTACCAGCAGTGTTTTAAAACCGGCCACGCTGAGCAGTTTGTGCAGCGCGTGCAGGTTCTGAAAGTAGTAGCTGTTGCGGGTGTGGTCTTCAGAATAAACAGCAATTATTCGCAGTTTGTCGGGATAGCGTTTTAACAGGATCTGTTCGACGAGCTGGGCGGCGGCCCGAATTCCGCCGGGGCATATATTATTAAACCCGGCCGGGAAAAGATTGGCATCAACAACTGCCGCTTTACAGCTGCTTGCTCGAATATCGAAAGAGCTGTAGAAGGGCAGGGGGTGTTTGGAAAGATTTTTACCGATAAATTCATTGATTTCATTACGATTGTTATTAATTTGACCAGCTATTTGCTCGAACACCATTAGAATAATCACTCCAAATATTAAATCTATTGCGACAGCTCAGAGGTACAAATTAGAAACGATATATTTTCCCATAACAAATAAAATGTTGGAAGGTTCTGGCCACTGCTCAGGAGTGGAGGGAAGCGTGAATTGTCAGGCCATGCGGTCTAAAATATCTCCTTCATCTGCCTGGTTTTCGGGGGGTGTGGAGAAGGTGTTGACTATGTAGAAAAGCCAGAGTGCGCCGCCAAGAAGGATTAAAAAATCGAGGTGCGGGAATGATATACCGCTAACGATAAACAGTGTTTCGGCTAAAAAAATCGGAGTTAAAACGTAGGAACTTATGATTACAAGCTGGCCCCAGCTAAAACTTTTCTGGCTGCGAGTTTTAGCGATCAAAGCAGCAACGCTCAGCAGCAGTACCCGCGTTGCTGCCAGAGAAACCAGCGAGATTACCAGCAGTAAAAGTGTTGTAATTGCCAGCATTATTCTGAATCGAGGTAGCCAGGTGGCCAGAAAATCGCGGTCAATAAGTAATTTTGGAGCTTTTTCACCCTCAGAATAGACGTTTGTGTAAACAGTTCTAAAACCTTCCCGGGAGCGGATAAATAGAACTTTATTGGAAACCACCAGGATAATTTCCGGACTGAGCCGCTGGCGTGATTTTTCTCCGCGGGGATCGATGAGCATTCGAAATTCATTGTAAACGGGAACTTCGAACGGGACATCTTCCTTGAGCTGTAGAGTCCCGTTGTGGAAAGTAATTTCCGGGAGATGCCGGTGAAGATTTTCTGCAATTTCACCGCTTATCTGCCAGCCGGTATAAAAGACAAAAGGGGCCTGAATAAGAAAAATAAGGAGTAAAAATTTAACGAGATAATAGAATGTTTTTTTGCCGGGTTCCTCAATTATTTTGTGATAAAACCGGGTGCTGCGGCAGGCAAGCTTTATCCGGTCCAGGAAAGAGATTTCTTCTTTGTGCTTCATGCGGATCTAATCCTTTTTAAATAATATCTATTTCCAAAAATATCTAACATAAACTTTAGCTGATTACGACAAAAATGTCATTGTTTTCCTTTAATTTGTTAGACAGGGACTGTTATTATTGGGGCCTTTCGTATACAATTAAATAGGTTGTTGTGTGTTTTTTGTGCCAGTTTCAAAACTGGATTTTTTAATATTCAGGTAATGATGGGAGTAGTGATTGACCCGTGGCTGGAAATGATTTTCTATATGATACCCAGGCCCAGGCGGACGGGAGAGAAGTAGAACTCAATATGGTTGGAATCCGTGATTTAAAATTGCCGCTGCGGATTGCGGACCGCCGCCAGGGCCAGCAACAGGTGGTGGCCGATTTAAACATTGGAGTTAATTTAAGCCAGGACAAGCGCGGTGCTCATTTGAGTCGGTTTGTCGAGCTGGCTGAAAAATATCGACGCGCCGAGTTTACTTTTGAGTCGGTGGCAATATTTCTTGATGAATTAAAAGAAAAACTGGGTTCGACCAATGCTTATGCCAGCTTTAAATTCGATTATTTCATTGAAAAGGTTTCTCCGGCCAGCCAGAATCGCGGGCTGATGGATTTTAGCTGTGGGTTCGGGGGTTTTTCAGAAGGAGAGTCCACAAAAACGTGGCTGGAGGCCCAGGTTCCGCTGACCACCCTCTGCCCCTGCAGTAAAGAAAACAGTGGTGGTGGCGCTCACAATCAACGTGCGCTGGTTCGGAGTAAAGCTGTGATCAATAAAATGCTCTGGCTTGAGGAGTTCATAGAATTGATAGAAAAAGAAGGGAGCAGTCAACTTTATTCGCTGCTAAAACGTGAAGATGAAGCCTATGTAACCGACCAGGCCTATGAAAATCCGAAATTTGTTGAGGATATTGTCCGTGATTTAAGTCTTGCTCTGCAGAAGGAGCCGGCAATCGAGGATTTCTGGCTGGAATGCACGAGTTTTGAATCTATTCACAATCATAACGCCTATGCAGCGGTAAGCCACGGTGATTTCTGGGGAAATACGGGGAGAATGTATTGACAAAAAATAGAACTAACAACGATCT
>JBKGYI010000065.1:0-7122 GCA_046546195.1 bacterium
GGCGCCTGGCGCGGGGCGAAAAATCAAAACCGTAAAACCTCTGGATTGTCCGGTCAAAGCTGCTCTTACACATCCGTGTGTCCGCAGCATTAGCACTTCCTTGTGACTACGATGTAAGCGCGGGGCGCGGGGCGCCTGGCGGGGGGGCTTGGAGCTGGGGAGCACAGGCAAAGGCGGAGCTTCGATGCGCTGAGGAGCGGAGGACTTCGGTGAGTGGAGGCGCTGAGGAGCGGAGGCGCTGAGGAAACATTAACGGGGATTGGCGGGGCTCGACGGGTAATGACTGGGTTTGGGGAGGCTCTGTGTTATTTGTTTTCTACTGTTCGCAGACAGGTTGTCTTTATCGCGTTCTGAGCCAGTTTAAGGTTCCCGGGCCGCGGCCGGGTTTATAGCTGTTTTTTATGCGGGCGGTCAGATCTTTTTTTGCCGCGCCGATAGCTTCGGCAAGGGGCAGTTCACGGGCAAGCCCGGCGGCGATCAGGGCGCTGTAACCGCAGCCACTGCCATGAGTGTTTTCCGTCTTTACCCGTACAGCGGTAAATTTTTCAGTAACTCCGTCCTTAAAGGCCAGATAATCAACGGCCTGACGGGCGACAAGATGTCCACCTTTGAGCAACACAGCCGGATTTCCGAGCCGGCAGGCAATAGCCCGGGCCAGATCAACTATTTCGGTATAATCGGGCAGCTCAAGCACTGCGGCTATTTTCCGCGCCTCCGGCAGGTTCGGGGTAATCAAATCAGCACGTGGTAAAAGTTCTTTAACCAGAATATGTTCCGCCTCAGGGGCAAGCAAAGAATCACCGCTGGTAGCAACCATCACCGGATCAACGACCAGATTATCAAGCTCGGAGGACCAGTCGACCACAACTTCAATTATTTTTTTATTGAACAGCATCCCTGTCTTTGTTGCGGCAACGGAAAAATCAGAAAGGATAGTTTCTATCTGCTGATCAACAAACCCGGGCGGGGCGGGCTGAATAGCATCAACTCCGCGGGAGTTTTGAGCGGTAAGAACAGTAATTACCGAACAGCCGTGGACACCGCAGCTGTTAAACGCTTTCAGATCAGCCTGTATACCGGCGCCACCACCACTATCACTGCCCGCTATTGTAAGAGCTACCGGTGGTTTGTTTGTCTTTTTCATATTATTTCTCCTGTTTTATTCTGCGAACAGATCAATATGTTCGGTTTTCGGTAAATCCTCAAAAAAGCCCAGCTTTGTGGCAGTCTCCAGGACCGTGCTGTTTAATGCGGTCCGGTTGCAGACATCTTCTATTGAACTGAAGGGACGTTCCTCAAAAGCGGCTTTAACACCCGCCGCAGCAGTACCGCCAAGCCCGGAAATTGTGACATAGGGGGCAAGAAGAGTGTTATCCCCGACAGGCTTAAACTTATAGGGAGCCGATTGAGAGTAACGGGGCGATAATATCTTAATCCCACGCAGGTAAGCCTCACGGGCCACCTCCAGCACAGAGTATTCACTCTGGTCACGG
The DNA here is from genome assembly GCA_046546195.1 of bacterium. Lineage (GTDB taxonomy): Bacteria > T1Sed10-126 > T1Sed10-126 > T1Sed10-126 > T1Sed10-126 > CAYTSZ01. The sequence goes on from JBKGYI010000065.1 coordinate 1,494, forward strand.
GATACTGTCTCGCCATTATCGCGTTTGATACTGATAATTCTCTGCAGTTCCTCCTGGCGATTTTCAATTTTTTCAAGAGAATCAATATAAGTGGCATCGATAAAATCGGCTTTCAGGGAAAAATAACTGGCATAGAAAGCTGCAGGATAGTGGACTTTAAAATAGGCTATCCTGAAGGCCATAATCACATAAGCGGCCGCATGAGCCTTGGGAAACAGATACTTAATTTTTTTACAGCTCTCGATATACCAGTTTGGAACCTTGCAGGCCCGCATTTTACGTTCCTGCTCTCCGGTAATCCCTTTTCCTTTGCGAACCCTCTCCATAATATCGAAGGCTATTTTTTCGGGCAAACCATGTTCAATCAAGCGGTTCATTATATCGTCGCGACAGGTAATAACAGACTTCAAATCTGCTGTGCCGGCGCTTATCAAATCGCGAGCATTTCCCAGCCAGACATCGGTTCCATGGGAAAGACCACTGATTCTAAGCAGATCGGCAAAAGTTGACGGGCGGGTTTCCTCCACCATATCACGAACAAATGATGTCCCAAATTCCGGAACAGCCAGCACTCCTGTCTCCATTCCCAGTTCATCAGCAGTTACTCCGAGAACAGAAATATCCGAGAACAGATCCAGTGTTTTTTGGTCATCAAGCGGAATTTCTGTCGGATCAATCCCCGTCAGATCCTGAAGATGGCGCAGCTGGGTCGGATCATCCTGCCCCAGTATGTCAAGTTTGACCAGTTGTTCCTCCATTGCATGATAATCAAAATGAGTCGTTAAGAAATCAGCTTCCCGGTCATTGGCCGGATAGTTTATGGGAGTAAATTCATAAATCGAATGATCTTCGGGAACAACGATCATTCCCCCGGGATGCTGGGAGGTGTTCTGCTTAATTCCGGAAACTCCCTGCATCAAACGAATACGTTCGGCAAATCTCTTCCGAAGATTTCTTTCCTCGAGATAACCCCGGACAAACCCACCGGCGGTCTGTTTGGCAATCGTTGTAATCGTGCCGGCACGATAAACGTTTTCCTTGCCAAACATCTCCTGTACATAGCGAAACATCTCCTGCTGATATTCACCGGAAAAGTTAAGATCGATATCCGGAACTTTGTCTCCCTCGAAACCACAAAAGACCTCGAAGGGAATATTATAGCCGTCGCGCTGCAGTTTTTTGCCACATTCAGGACAGTTTGCCGGAGGCAGATCAACCCCGACATCGGCGGCACTATCCTCGGGAAATTCAGAGTAAGAACATTCCGGACAGCGGTAATGGGCGGGGAGAGGATTAACTTCAGTAATCCCCATCAAATAGGCGGTAAAACTGGAACCCACCGAACCGCGGGAGCCAACCAGGTAACCATCATTTAAACTTTTCTGAACCAGACGGGCGGCAGCTATATAAAGGTTGGAGAACTGGTGTTCGACAATTGCTTCTTTTTCTTTTTCAAACCGCTGCCGAAGTTGTTCCGGCGGACTGCTGCCGTATAATTCACGGCAACGTTCGGTTATGGTATTTAAAAACTCTTCCTCGGCCCCTTCGATCCGGGGGGGGTAAAAACCTTCGGGAATCGGTTTTACATCCTCGCAGAGATCAGCTATCTGGAGGGGAGTGGAAACAGACACTTCTATTGCCGCTTCTTCGCCGAGAAACTCAAATTCATCAATCATTTCGTCAGTTGTCTTCATATAAACCGGCGGTTGATTATCAGCGTCACTGAAACCCTGTCCCGCCTGAAGCACACTGCGGTAGACTTCCTGTTCAGGGTCAAGAAAATGGGCGTCGCTGGTAGCAGCCACCGGTTTGCCCACCTCTTTACCAAGTTCATATATCCGCCGGGTCAGGTAGCGAATATCCTCATATGTATCCACTTCGCTGTAGGTGTCGCCGGCTCCAAGCATAAAACTATTATTTCCACAGGGTTGAATCTCAATGAAGTCATAAAATTTCATGCGTTCTTTGATATCAGCATCAGAATCCCCCTGAAGAACATGCTGAAAAATTTCACCCTTTTCACAGGCAGTCCCGATCAGCAGGCCCTCGCGGTTTTCTTCCAGTTCACTGCGCAACATCCGCGGGAAGCGATAAAAATGTTTCGTATGGCTCCAGGAAACAAGCTTGTAAAGATTCTGCAGGCCCGTCTGATTTCGGGCCAGGAGCAAAACATGGTATGAACCGGCCTTGTGATCGGGTTCTGATTGAAATTTCAGCAAATTATCAACGGTGATTTTCCCGGGAAGAGAAGGTTTGAGTTCTCTATAGACCTCAAGAGTTCTCTCGACATCACAGCGGGCATCAAACCTGTGTCCGGTCCCCGCCTGAAAACGATTCTCATAGAGGTGGTCGAGGTGAGCATGCTCGGGCATCCAGATCTCTTCAACAATCCGACGCAGATGAATCAAAGGTTGTTTAAACTCAAATCCCTGCTGTTCGAGGAAACGGCGGATAAAATCCGCTTCATAAATCACAATCGGAAGTTCGCCGGCAAAATCCTGAAGCTGCTCAGTAACTTTTTCCGCTGACGGAGCATCTAATATTTTTTGTGCATCCAGCGGTGAACTGTCCAGGATCCAGCTATCAATTTCATTAACAGCGACCGGGCTTTCAAAGCGTTCAACAATCTCACCATCTTTAATCCGCAAGGCAGCGGCGTGAAAAAGCCGGGAATTGCAGGGACTCACACCGGTAGTTTCACAGTCAATAATAACAAACTGATCATCCAGCACCTGCTGGCGGTCGACAGACTCATCAACATTCAAGACCAGGGGTCGATCATCTTCAACGAGGTAACCCTCCAGACCAAATATTATTTTTACACCATATTTTTTACCTGCCGAATAGGCTTTAGGAAAAGAATGCACAACGCCATGGTCGGAGATGGCCACCGCGGGTTGATCCCAGAAAGCCGCTCTTTCTACTATGTCCTCAACCGCCGGCAGCCCATCCATCCGGCTCATATTGGTATGACAGTGCAATTCAACTCTTTTAAGAGGAGCATCATCGGTTCGAATCATGGGAGGAATGCGGTTGATATCACGAACAAAAACAGCCTCATCCCGGTTGCGACCAAAATTATCCCTGCGCAGCCGGCCACGAATCTTCACCCAGGCCCCTGAGAGGTCCGGCAAAGCCGATTCATCATCGCCACGAAATATTTTTAATGAAATAGAATCTGTATTATCTGTTAAAACACCGGTATAGAGGTTCTTTTTCCCACGGGAAGTCTGTTTGAAATCCCATTCAATTATCTGGCCCTGCAGGGTCACTGAATGGTTTTCTTCAACATCCATTTCAGCGATTGCAACCGGTTTTGATTTTATTTTACCGCCCAGTGGAATATTTGTTTTTTCCTTTTCTATGCGCAGTTGCTGGCGGCGCTGTTTTTTTTCAAGTTCCTCCATCTTTTCCAATTTAAGCGATTCAGCATCCTGCTCTATTCGCGCGGAAAAATCTCCTGTTTTAAACTTTATTTCAGGTCGACGGCCAAATTTTTTCTCAATCCAGGCCCCGATAAAACTGTCAATCTCTTTTTCGCGACAAAAATCAACCCAGCGATAGTCTGCAATCTCAATAATCAAAGTTTTATCCTCAAGGCGCGGGCGAGCATATTCGAAAGCCGAACGAACCGCCGGGGAAGCCTTACATATCGCATTTTTTAGATTTTCCCAGTGTTTAGCAAGCCACGGCGAAGATTCCTTTTTATCTTTATTTGCAGACAGAGATTCAAAATCTATTTTTACTTTTTTCAAATCAGGGCAGTGGTTTAAAAAAAGTTCCTGCAGCTGGCCGGCCAGATTATTATTAAAAGGTGTTGTGGAAGATATTTTTAGTTCCCAGGCCGACCGTTCGGGGTCGACAAGGACTTTCACGTCTTCAGCATTATCCAGCAACTCCCTGAGTTCTTCGGAAGCGCCTTCGCGGGCAACAATTTCTTTAAGACGCGCCGGCGGCACATCCATAAGATAGCATTCAGGCATTTCCGGTTAATTCCCCCATTATTTTATGCTTACAGTCTGACAGTTCAACAAGCTGCGTATCACCGCTGCTGCGATGATACAATTCCACTTTATCCTCGGCAAGGTCACGACCAAAAGTAATCCGCAGGGGGATTCCCAGCAACTCCGATTCGGCAAATTTAACCCCAACACTTTCGGAGCGATCATCAATCAGGACATCTATCCCCACCTCATTCAGTTGCCCGGCCAGTTCCAGAGCAGCACTTTTCTGGTCCTCATTTTTCCAGTTAACAGGAAGCAGGTAAACCTCAAACGGGGCAATCGCCTCCGGCCAGATTATTCCATTTTCATCATTCCCCTGCTCGATAGCCGCACCCATGATCCGGCTGATGCCAATTCCGTAGCAGCCCATCACAAGCGGTTTTGTTGAACCATCGGGAAGCTGGATTTCCGCCGAGAGAGCTTCGCTGTATTTAGTTCCCAGGAAAAAAATATGTCCGACCTCAATACCGGCCTGAATCTGCATGGGTTCCGAACAGTGCGGACAACCGTCGCCGGGTTTTACAAGGCGCAGATCCAGCCAGCGATCAACTTCGATATCCCGCTGCATACTGACCCCCCGGTAGTGAAAGCCGTTTTCATTGGCTCCTGTGAAGAGGTTAAACCTACCTTTCAGGGCCGGGTCGGCCCAGACGCGGATGTTTTCATCAACTTCCACAGCCCCCAGACTGCCAGGTTGGGCCCCGAAAACCTGCTCGATTTCCACCGGTGACATTTCTGCGACCTCATTATCGGCCGCACGCAGCAATTTCGTTTCATTCAACTGATAATCCCCGGGCAGCAGCAGAGCTGTGGGCTGACCACAAACCCGCATGACCATTGTCTTTACCTGGCGGGAAGCAACCGCCTGCGTATCGATCTTCATCAGATCTTCTATCGTTTTTACATCGGGAGTGGGAAACTTCTCCAGTTCAGCAACCTGCTGCGGAGCCTCCGGTTTTTCCTCCGGTATTTCAGCCTCGGCCTGTTCGCGATTGGCCGCGTAACCACAGCGCGGACAATAAAGAACCTGGTCCTCACCGGTTTCGGCAAGAACCATGAATTCATGGGACAAACTGCCGCCGATCGCTCCGGTTGCCGCTTCAACCTGGCGATATTCAAGACCGATCCGGTCAAAAATCCTGCGATAAGCCTGTTCCATTTTTTTATAACTTTCCCGGGCTTTTTCCTCGTCCATGTCAAAACTGTAGCCGTCTTTCATCGTAAACTCCCTGGCCCTCATAACACCAAACCGGGGCCGGCTTTCATCGCGAAATTTTACCGCTATCTGGTAGAAATTAAGCGGACAATCCCGGTATGAGTTAACCTCGTGGCGAACAAGGTCGGTTATAACTTCCTCATGAGTCGGCCCCAGTCCGTATTCACGCTCATGCCTGTCTTTGAAACGCATCATTTCAGGACCATAAACCTGCCAGCGGCCGGTTTCCTCCCAGAGAGCACGCGGTTGAATAACCGGCATCCGGACCTCAAGGGCACCGGCACGGTTCATCTCCTCACGAACAATATTTTCTATTTTTTGAAGGACCCGTTGAGCAAGGGGCAAATAACTGTATACACCCTGGCTGAGCTGACGAATCATTCCCGCCCGCAGCATCAAACGATGTGAG
>JBKGYI010000066.1:0-7119 GCA_046546195.1 bacterium
CGTTTTCTGCTATCGCCATTCCGTTATCATTAAGAACAACAATCAGATTTGATTCCTCTCCACCGGCATTATTCAACCCCTCATAGGCCATTCCGCCGGTTATCGAACCATCACCGATGATAGCAATAACCTCATCATCTTTACCCTGGCGGGTAAGAGCCTCGGCAATACCGGTAGCGGCAGAGATCGATGTAGAAGCGTGACCGGCATTAAAAATATCATGTTCTGACTCAGAACGTTTAAGGAACCCGCTGATACCACCTTTCTGGCGGATTGATTCCAGTTTATCATTGCGGCCGGTGAGCATCTTGTGAATATACCCCTGGTGACCGACATCCCAGATTAATTTATCATTTGGAGAATCAAACAGATAATGCAGGGCCACGGTAAGCTCAACAACACCAAGATTGGGCCCAAAATGCCCCCCGACTTTAGAAACTACTTCAATCAGGCGCTGCCGGCAGGTTTCAGCAAAATCCTGCAGATTTTCCTCTGGAATAGTTTTAAGTTCTTGCGGTGATTTTATATCCTCCAGCCGATACTCCACGTTTTTCCTCCTTCTTAAACTCTGTCCCCTAAATAATATGAAAGATAGCCGGAATTTACAATCTTATTGGTCCACAATTGTCATTTACTGAATACTCTCTTTTTTTACTGCGTTAATGGTCACGGGCGACTATTAGTCTGGCAAGAGCGACCAGACGATCCGCCTGGTCGCTGGCCTGCAAAAGTTCCTGTTCCGCATCAGCAACCAGTTTTTCGAGCAGCCTTTTTGCTTCTTCCCCACCAAGCAGACGGGGATAGGTAAGTTTGTCCGACTCGATATCAGAATTAACATCTTTGCCCAGGACTTCAAAATTGCTGGATAAATCCAGCAAATCATCCTTAATCTGAAAAGCAAGACCTATTTTTTTGCCAAAATCAGTAAGCGCAGCGAGCAGTTTTTCCGACCCCCCACCGGCCAGCCCGCCAACAATAAGGCAGTTGGTTATCAGAGCACCGGTTTTTTTATTATGAATACTCTCTAACTCCTCGATTCCCGCCTGCCGGGGATCCACTGTTAAATCTTCAACCTGCCCGCCGATAAGACCGCGGCTGCCAGCTGTTTTTCCCATGTCGCGAATAATTCTCACTACAGTCTGATGCTCCATCTCAAAATCTTCAAGGAAACCAAGCAGTTCAAATCCCCGGGTCAACAGGGCATCTCCGGCCAGGATAGCAATATCCTCACCAAACTTGCGGTGGCAGGTCGGCTGACCGCGGCGGTAATCATCATCATCCATCGCCGGCAGGTCATCATGAACAAGCGAATAGGCATGGATCATTTCAACAACAGCAGCAAGCAGCTCAGCCGCGCCACTGTTTTCGCTGCCCCCCAGCCGGGCGGCTTCCAGGACAAGCACGCCCCGCAACCTCTTTCCCCCGTTCAAAACGCTGTAGCGCATAGCCCTGCTCAACACTGCCGGCTTGCTGTCCTCCGGCGGCAAATATTTTTCAAGCGCAGTTTCAACCCTCTTTTTCTGGTCAACGTAAAAATCAGGGAATTTAAACTCACTCATCGTTTTTCATCTCTGTCCTGTTGAGTTCCGGTTTCTCCGGATTGCTATCATCAACTTCCTCAACAATAAGTTCTGCCTCGGATAATTTCTTTTCACAAAATTCAATCAAAAATCTACCCTCACGATAGTTATCCATCGCTTTTTCAAGGGGCAGATTACCGTTTTCAAGTTGTCCGGCCAGCTCACGCAGGCGTTCCATTGCCTGCTGGAACTCCTCGGGCTGTTCAAATTCCGTCTCATTAACCTCTTCACTCATTTTTTCCACCTCTTTTTTTGATTCAAAATCAAAAACCTGCTGTGATTCACACATATTATTTATCCAGCCGGATATCCCGAACCCTGCTGCGGACACTTCCGTCATGCCAGCTTATATCAAGGATATCATCTTTTTTAAGTTCAGCCGCCGAACTTACAATATTCTTGTCTTTATTTACTATTGCATAGCCTCGCCTGAGCACTCCCTGCGGGTTCAGGGCCTGGAGCCGTTCGCTTAAATTTTTTAATCTGCTTTTTTTATCATCAAGATATATTTTCTGCAGATAGCTCAGCTGTTCCTTGATATTCTGTAACCGATCAGCAAAGGGACGCAGCCAGCCGCACGGGGTTGCAAACACAGGTTTTTCGGCAACAAAACGCAATTGGTCCCAGCTACTGTCGATCTGCCGGCGAATCCCGTTTTCCAGGCGGCGACGCTGCTCTACCAGTCGCTGCTGCAGGTCAACAAGAGCGGGAGCAACCTCTTCGCCGGCCGCCGTAGGAGTCGGCGAACGATGATCGGCGACCAGATCTGAGATGGTAACATCCACCTCATGGCCGACAGCGCTGATCACAGGAACCGGGCAGTCAAGAATAGCGCGGGCCACCTGTTCAACATTAAATCCCCATAAATCCTCGGGGCTTCCTCCTCCGCGCCCGACAATCAAACAATCCAGATCCACAATTTCAGGCAAGCGGCGAATAGCAGCCGCCACATCACCGGCAGCATCACGACCGTTTACTCGACTCGGATAAAGTACAATCCGGACCACCGGACAACGGCGGCGTATCGTCTGCACAATATCCCAGAAAGCCGCGCCGTCCCCCGATGTTACCACACCTATAACTCCGGGAAAATCGGGTAACCTGCGCTTGCGGTCAGCCGCCAGGGCTCCTTCCGCCTCGAGCTTATCTTTTAATTCATTAAACTCGCGCTCCAGCTCACCGCGCCCCTCGACAAACATTCTGTCCGCGATTAACTGATAATTACCACGGGCTTCGTAAACATCCAGCCGGCCGGAAACAACAACATCCATCCCTTCCTCCGGCTGAAAATTCAATTTTTGATTGGCGTGTTTAAACATTACACAATCAAGGCGGGCGTTTTCATCGGCCAGGGAAAAATACATGTGTCCCGAGGCACCATAGCGAGTGAACCGGGCTATTTCACCGCTGACATCCACCCGTGGAAAATTTCCTCTTATCAGAGCTTTAATCTGCCGGGTCAAACCGGATACCGAGTATACCTCTTCTTTAGAATTCTCCACTGGCATGATGCTGGGCGGAAATTACAGTATTATTTAAAAGTTCGGCCACCGTAAGCGGTCCCACTCCACCGGGAACAGGAGTAATCCAGCTCGCTTTCTCAGCCACGTCTGCAAAATTAACATCACCGACAAGCTTACCATTAATTTTATGAATCCCGGCGTCAATTACCACCGCGTCTTTCTTGATATAATCACTGTCAACAAGTTCCGGAACTCCGGCACCGGCCACAACAATATCAGCGCAGCCGGTATAAGAACAAATATCAGCAGTTAATTCATGGAGACAAAGCACCGTCGCATTCTGGTTCAAAAGTATCTGGGAAAGCGGACGGCCAACAAGCCGGCCCATACCGACCAGGGCAACACATTTACCGGAAATTTCAAGTTCATAATGATTTAACAGTCTGATAATTCCGCTGGGTGTGGGAGGATAATAGAGAGGTTTCACCCCGGCAAGCAAACGTCCAAAATTCCGGGGGTGAAGGCCGTCAACATCTTTGCTAACAGCAACAGCGCCCAGAAGTTCCTGCTCGTCAAACCCGGCCGGCAAAGGGAGCTGAACAATAATCCCATCAACCCCGGTGGTGTGATTTAATTGTTTTATTCTGGCTACCACCGTTTTTTCTTCAACATCTGCGGAAAATTTGTGAACACGGGCAATTATTCCGCAGGATTCGGCGCTTTTTGTTTTTTGCCTGATATAACTGAGAGAAGCATCATTATCGCCAGCAAGAATAACGTCCAGCCGGGGAGGATTTTTTAAGGACGCTGTTTTTTCCTTGAGCGAAGCAAGCAAACCTTCAGCCACTTTTTTGCCGTTAAGTATTTTTGCAGAAAAACTCATCTGAATTTCAGCTTACGACCGGGGCTCGACTGTAAACCTTATAGCTGTCCGCTCATCGCCGTCAATCTCTATATCGATAAAAGCGGGAGTACAGATAAGGTCCAGACCGTTTGAAGCAACATAACCACGGGCAATAGCAATTGCTTTGGTCGCCTGGTTAACGGCGGCGGCTCCAATACACTGCAGCTCCACCTCTCCGTCTTCCTTGACAAAGCCGGCTATTGCTCCTGCAACAGAAGTGGGACTTGAATTAGACGAAACACGTAATAACGAGGACAAGGTTTCTTCCCCTTTCTAAAGAAATATTATTGCGTACACTGGTGCTACACACTACTACATCTAATAAGTTCTCTGCGGCAACCGACGATTAATTCTTTCCACCTCAACCGCCCGGCCGCTGTCCTCGTCCACAGTGATGGACAACCCGTTAAAAATTCGCGGGCCCTTCTTCTCTACTTTAAAACGTACAGGCCTTCCAGTCAAAAAACGTTTTTGTGCCAGCTCTGTACGGACGCCAATCACCGATTTCAAGGGTCCCGTCATTCCGACGTCCGTAATATAGGCCATTTTACCATTGATCAGTTTTTCATCAGCAGTCTGCACATGAGTGTGGCTGCCGACAAAAGCGGTAACCCTGTTTTCAAGATAATAAGCCAGGGCAATTTTTTCACTGGTTGCCTCTGCGTGAAAATCCAATAATGCCAGATCATACTCTTCTGATTGTAAAATGTTATCGGCGATTCGAAAAGGACAATCTATGTTATCCATAAAAGTTCTTCCCTGGAGATTAAAAACCAGGATCTTAAAACCATCCATCCTTATGACCTTATAGCCTCTTCCGGGGGCCGGGCCGGGATAATTGGCGGGACGAATAACCGGCAGTTTATCCGGTTCTTCCCGTAAAGTGTCCACAAAATCATTAACCCGCCAGATATGGTTGCCGCTGGTTAAAATATCTATTCCGTAATCAGACAATTGTTCGGCTATTTTCACGGTCAGCCCGCTCCCGCCGGCTGCGTTTTCTGCGTTTGCAGTAATCAGATCGTATTGCCCGCCTTCATCCTGCAAAAAATCACGAACCGCCGAGCGTCCCGGTCCACTAACTATATCACCGATCACTAACCATTTCATATCCCGTTTTCACACTTTCTAAAAAATTTAACGGGCAAAATCAATAATCCTTTTTTCGCGAACCAGGGAAACCTTTATCTTATCCGGGTAATCAATCTCCTCTTGAATCCGGTTGGCAATATCACGGGCCAGCAGTTCCGCTTTGTTATCATCAATCTCATCCTCACGAACAACAACCCTGATTTCATGGCCGGCCTGAATAGCAAACGCTTCTTCCACACCTTCAAAATCGCAGGCAAGCTCTTCCAGTTTTTCAAGTCGATTGATAAAACTACCGAATTTTTTCTTGCGCGCTCCAGGCCGCTCACGGGATATTTTTGTAGCCACGTGCAGAACTATGCCTTCGACCGTTTTAAACGGCTTATCCTCATTGTGAGAGGCCAGGGCGTATATTACCGCCGAGGGTTCGTTATGACGTTCAGCCAGTTCGGCTCCGGCCAGCGCATAAGGCTGCTCCGGATTGTCGGTTACAGTCTTCCCAATCGCATGTAATATTCCACAGCGACGGGCCATATCAACATCGGCACCCATCTCAGCGGCCAGGAGACTGGCGATATTAGCCACCTGTTTTGAATATTCAAGCTGGTTCTGGCCACCTTCTATTATAAACTTCAGCTGACCGATCCTGCTGACCAGTGCCGGTGGAACAGCAGGCACGCCAAGCTCAGAAAGAGCTTCCTCGCCAGCGGCTCGAACTCTATCCTCTAACTCTTCTTTTGTTTTTTCGTAAACTTCTTCGATACGGGCCGGCTGTATCCGACCATCAAGAATTAATTTTTCAAGAGTAACACTGGCCAGCTCGCGGCGCATCGGATTAAAACAGGAGACAGAGACTGCCTCAGGTGTATCATCAACAATCAGGTCAACACCTGTCAAATCCTCAAAAGACCTTATATTGCGCCCTTCACGGCCAATAATTCTTCCTTTCATATCATCAGAAGGGAGTTCCACTTTACGAACGGTCGATTCCGTCGTCTGCTCGACAGCACAGCGCTGCAGCGCACGGGCAACAATCCGCCGGCTGCGCGCCCCGGCCTCTTCACGGGCTTCACTTTCAATTTTCCTGATATGCTGGGCGGTTTTTTCGCGGGCCTCGTCAATTAACGCCTGGCGTAACTGCTCACGGGCCTGGGCGGCGGTTAAACCGGAAACGCGCTCCAGTTCACGCTCCGCCTCACGCAACCTGTGTTCGATCTGCTCCTCGCGTTTCTCCAGGCGGTCACGGCGTTGCTTTAAATCACTGATCTCGTCGTATACTTCTTCCAACCTCTGCTCAAGCGCTTCTTCCTTTTCCTGCAGTTCTTCCTCTTTAAGAGCAAGTTCTTCCTGCTCGGCTCCCAGTTTTTCTTCAACTTCTTTTCTTTTCTTTTCCGCTTCCTCTTTACCGGCCCAGATTGCTTCTTTTTTTGTGTTTTCAGCTTCACGACGAGCTTCTTCGATTATGCGCCGGGCATCATCCTCAGCGCGTCCCTCGATTTTTTGCTCAATATAAATTCGGGCAAGAAAGCCAACAATGAAGCTTATCACACCAAGGCTAACGGCATAGAAAGCATACTGTACGGTAGGATCTGCTAAAATTTCAAAATTCACCGAATCGGTACCTCCATCCGATCAGGCGAAACCAACGCTAAATGGAAAAACTATCCGACTAAGGTACACACCGGTCCCGCAGGCGGGTTATTTGCAGAAATTATTGTTTTTAGCCTCTTTTTAATCCCTGAAAAGTTTATTCCGGTTATTTCCATTATTATCAACTGCCAGTTTCGCTTAAGATCAAAAATTATTGTGCTAAAATGACACTGATTAGCTTACTAATCATTATGCATCCTGTCAACAAAACACTGCAGTGTTTTATGTGATTAACAAAACCAGAACAGTCAAAAGCCGGCTGCAGGCGGGTAATAAAATTAGCAGGAAAAAATTAAAAATTATTGCAGCGCCATTTTGCAGCAATTAACACGCATTATGCGGACACAAAACCTTCCGGGGTAATTCCAACCACCAAACCGAAATCCAGGGTCCGGGGTTTTGATCCGCACAATGGGAGGGGAAAAAATTTTTA
>JBKGYI010000067.1:0-7104 GCA_046546195.1 bacterium
TTTCTGTTTCAAATCGTTCTAATTTTAAGGTAAAAAGATTATTTTGCAAGGATTCTGACACCTTTACCTGGTCACGAGGATAAATGGTCAAGCGTACCCTGGGTAAGGGACGCTCAGAAATCTGACTCTGGACAATACGATTTATAAACCAGTTATCAAACTTATGGCGGTTTTCATCACCGGTCAGATGAGCGGCTGAAAAATCAACACGAACCTGATTCCCAGGTCCCTTGTCAAAAAATTTAGCATCCGGCGGCGACGAAGAAACAACATAAATTTCAGCCGAATCAACCTCACGCTCTATAAATATTCTTTCGACCCCGTTCAGTTCCTCCTTGTCCGCAAGAACCTCAGCCTCCAGTTCAAGTTCCCCACTGCGCGGATAAATTAGATAAAAATCAGCCACTCCGTCTTCGAAAAGTTCTGCTGAAATACGATCGGGACTGATTCTTTCGAACCCGGACGCTTTTAAACGGGCCCCGTAAAAACCAGACGGTAATTCTGTGAGCTGGTTTTCATAACTGTCAAAAACACTGAGCTGAACCGGAAATGGTATCCCGGCCCGAACACGCTGCTGCATGTCAACTTTGAATTGAGCAGGCTTACCAGGTTTCACGGTAACAGGCTCGGAAACCCCGGCAGCATCATCGCTGCGAGCGTGGACGTGAATCATCTCCGCATTATGATAAAAAGCGGAGATTTCAGCCATCCCGTTCACGAACTCCCGAAAATCAATACTCTCCGGTTCAATTACCTGCTCACCGTCGGCGGCAATTGCAACTTCCCCCTGCATGGTATTTAAATTTTTAATCAGGTTGTGATACTGGTCACGAGCTATTATCCGCAGCGGAAACGAACGATCGGCGGATGCTGTTTCAGGGGTCTCAATGTCAAACGCATCCAGGTCAGCCGGACGAATTCTAATCGGAGCTGAAGAACCGATTTTGCGCTGACGGGCATCAAAAATTTCAATTTCCATGGATTCAGCGACCAGATATCTGACATCGACAGAAAAACGTGGGGATGATATCTGTTCGGGAACTATCTGTTCCGGCACAACCTGACCACTGCCTGTGGTTTCAAGCTGCAGCGGTGCAATCCCGCCCGGTGTTTCATCCAGGACATTACCAAACTTATCTTCAAGCTGAAGCCCCAGTTCGAAAAACTGCCCGGCCTGTTTGGTGCCCGGAGATTGAACTGCCAGCCTATGAAAAGAACCGGGTCTCACTTCCAGGTAATCACTGCGTTCTCTTATATCGTAGCGATCATATTCAGCAAATATGCCAATAGTTTCAGCTTTATCGTGACGAAAACTGAACTGTGTTTTACCGTCAATCATTGCTTCCGGACGAATATTTTTCTCCTGTTCCGTGGTATGATTCAAAATAGCCGCGCGAATTCTTCCGCCCAGACGATTTGTTTCACGAATTCTATTCCCGTAACGATCAACCAGTTCAAAAACTACCGAAAAACTCTCTCCGGCGCGAACCTGCGGGGGACGATCAATCAATATGTTTCCCGGTCGGCCTGGAGTCACAAGCAAATTAGAACTTTGAGCCGCTATATCCCCCGGTTCATCTTCAACCTGCAGTCTAACTTTTCCGGCCGATTCGTAACTGAGCCGCACCTCTGCATGACCGGATTCGAAACTGGTGGGAGGGATTATTTCAGGCGATAAATCCGTCCCCCGGAAAGCAATTCTAACCGCTTCACCGGTTTCGTCATAATCAGTAACCCTGTTGCCATAAGTGTCAACAGCAGTAATATCTACCGTGAATTCTTCACCGGCCCGAACTTCTTCGGGAATACTGATTTTAAAATCAGCCGCTTCGCCGGCTGTAACCACAATTCGCTCACTTTCGCCGTCAGCCGAACTGCTGCGATCCTGTACAATAATTCTTTTTGATTCAGCTTCGGTGGTAGTAAGTCTGGTGAAAACAACTCCATCCTCAAACTGATCCGGCCCAATAAACGCGGGCGAAATTATCCCCTCACCACTACTGCTAATATCAATTCCCCGGCCTGTTTCAGAATAATTTCTTATTATATTTTCGTAGCGATCCCGCGCTTCAATGGCTGTTCTGAACGGTTCCCCGGCTCGAACCCGCTGGGGAGTTGAAACTGAAAATTCATGAAGTCCGGCCGGTAAAACCTGAATTTCAGATGTCCGGGATTCGATTTCGTTTACTTCATCGATCAGATTAAACTTGACCTCCTCGGCAGTTTTATATGATATCTCTGTAAATGCACGACCATCGCGAAACTTATGGGCGGGAATAAATTGCGGTGTTGGTCTATCACTGCCGCTGCTTTCAATTATCAGTCCGTTAGTCATCTGCTCATAGCGAACCACCCGGTTATCGTGAGCATCACGGGCCTCGACACCAAGAGTAAACAACTCACCGGCTCGCGCTTCCGATGGCACATCCACAGCAAACCTTGCCGGCGGACCGGGGCGAACATTAATTTCTTCAGAACGACCGCCAGCCACATGGTCACGCTCGGCAACCGATATCCTTATTTCTTCAGCACCGGAATAATTAAGAGAAAGTGTCAGACGGCCATCTTCGAAATCCGAGGAAGAAACTGTACTGCGGGAGAGTTCACCGGACCCATCCACGGTCAGCTCAATCGTTCGTTCAAGCTGATCATAATCTTCAACCCGGTTATTCTCAATATCAAGTATTTCCAGCCGGAGAGAAAATTCAATACCGGCCTGTGCGGAAGGAGGGGCGCTAACCTTAAAATGACTTGGCTGTCCCGGACGAACCGTAACCTGGGCCAGCAGTACAGAGTTTGAAAAGGACAGCATGGTAACCATACACAAAAATAACGTTAAACAAAATACATAGTTTTTAAATAATTTTTTCAACCGCATATCCATCTCCCCTGCTGCGTTTTTAGGGCATCAACCTGAACCCGACATAGTAAATATAAAATTTTACTCCTGCGGTTACCTTTGAACAAGGTAATCGGCCGCTGGTTCAGTGCTGCTTTATAAATTGTTCTATCTCCTGGGACATTTTATCTACGTCAAATTGCAGCTCGGTAACACGGTGCTCCGGCCTGTCAATACGAATTATTGTATCACTTATATCAAGGATCTGTATATCAGTACCGTCGAGGTACTCACCCTCGCGTGCTATAAATATACTACCATCTTCCTCTTTTTTCAACATTCCTATTTTAATTTCCTTATCCTGGTCGATTACACGCCCAACTATTTGATAGCCTTCAACCAGAGGATCGCGGCGAACAATTTCAGTTGTTTCACCATCATCACCCATCACGGGTTCTTCAAGGATATCCGGTGTACGATCCCTTTGAGGGAGAGGAATAAAAAGTTCGCTACCATGCAACTCAACAAATTTTTCGGGCAAATCTCCTGCTTCTTCATGCTCCGGAATATCTATTTCTTCAAGTTCAGGAATTTTTTCCAGAATAGCCAGTTGTTCTTCAATATCACCTGTCGGTTGCAGATTATGCTGCTGAAAAAAATCTTCTTCCTTCAGATAAATACCGGCCAAAATAAAGATAGCAGCAATATTCGCAACAAACAGGGCAATAATTCCGGCAATAAACCAATCAACCCTGTTATCAATCTGTTCCCATATCTCTTGCAAATCCATATCAGGTATCCTCAGTATCTTCCTGTAGTATATAAACGTTAAGTATCAGACTAACGTTAAAGCGGGTCCCGTCTTCGTTCTCTGTCCCGGCAATTGAAATATCACGGACATCAACAAGTCTTTCCAGGTTATCAAACCGCCAGAGCATATCGCTGATGCTGGCCATTGTTATATTTTGAAATTGGGCTTCAATCGACCTCACATCAACCATACCCCGCGTTTCAATATTTCCGCGGGAAAAAGTTAAAATATTTTCATCTTCAATTCCCGCCCGGCGCGCCTGACGCTCAAGTTCTGATAACAAATTTAAAAAATCATCACCTTCTGGTAAACGGCGGCGGGCCTCTTTAAAATCCTCCTTGGTCTTTATTACTTCTTCCACCAGACCCTCCAATTCAGCCGCGCGCCGCTGGGCTTCCCTAATTTTCTGCACATTAGTCTCAATCTCTTCCTCCCAGTTATTATACTCTTCCCAGCGAGGCATAATAATATAATAAACCCCGGCACCGACGGCAAGTATAGCCATAACAATAAGCATAACCTTTTCACGTTGTTCCAAAATAGATCATTCCTCTGAGAAAGAAACGGAATACTGCGCTGTAAAATCTGTCATATTTACTTCGCGTTCATTTATGCTATATGTACTGCGGGACACATCTTCACTTTCATGTTTAATAATGTAAGGCCTGTTTTCAAGCCAGCGAAATATTTGGGAAGCGTCATCAAAGTCACCGGTAACCCCTGTTATATTCAAGGTAGCGTCCCCCTCGCCCTGGCCGCGGGAGAGATTGATATCCTTAAAAAAGGTTCTTTCCCGCAAATCATCCGGCAAACGGTTGATTTCATAAAGTAATGCTAATATTTTTGCTTTATTACGTTCCAGTTCTTCAATTGTATCCAGACGCTCAGCAACCACATTCTGGGTTTCCTCCAGCTTATCAACCTGTTCAACAATCGGTTTCAATGTTTCAATTTCAGTTTCCGACTGCTGAATCTCAGCCGCGCGCTTCATATATAACATTCCCGCACTAACAGTCAAAAGAACAAGGAGTATCCCGGCCAGCACACTCAACACTGTTATTTTCTGTTTTTTCGTCTGAGCGCGTTTTTTCTGAATGATATCCGGGGGAACAAGGTTAACATTTAAAATTGCTCTTTCTGGAACAACTCGTAATTGCAAACCGATGGCAACCAGCATTTCCTGAATTATATTGTTTTCACAGCCTTTTATTTTCTTAACCGGATTAAACCGGCGAACCGGGTAACCAAGTTGATTAGAAATAAAAGTGGGTAGGTTTTTTAACTTACTGGAACCGCCGGACAGAACAACCTCACTAATTTCACCACCATCAAGTTGAGACTGGAAATAGTCAAAGGTATGGCGCAATTCCCCGATAAGACGATCCACCTGCGGTTTAACAGCCGCTCCAACCGCAGCAACCATTTCTTCGTCCACCGCCGGACTGGCATCACTGTTATTTGCGGCAGCTCCCAGGCTTTTATCAGAATTTTCATCTTTATCCTTTTTTTTGTCCCCGGAGCTGGAGCCCAGCAGTTTTCCTCCCTCCCCTTCGCCCGCTGAACCAAGCAATTTTTTCCCACTACTTTTTTCAGAAGAACCAAGAAGAGATGGTTTTTCAGCTTTGTCCTCTTTATCCGTTTTTTTTGTCGCCCCCTTAAGCATTCCCCCCCCGGTAAGAGTCGAACCCGAATCACCCTGTTTTTTGGCTCCACTGCTTTCGTCTTCCGAAACACCGGTTTTTTTCTTCTCAGGCGGACGAGGAGTTCCCAGGGTCAACCCTTCATTCTCATCTTTTTTCTCGGGTTCTTCCACGGGTTCTTCACTTGCAACCTTATTATCCGGTGAACCCGGCGAGGCCGGTTTTTGGGGGGCTGACCCTTCAACCTCACCCGCAGTTTCTTTTTCAGGTTTTCCCGGTGCTCCTGGGGAAACAGAATCGTCTTCTTCTTTTTCTTCCCCTCCTGCAGGCGGTGCCGGCGGCTTACTCTCCTTCTCTTTTTCAGGCGGACGGGCACTTCCCAGCGTTAACCCCCCATCTTCTTCATCCCCGGACCGGGGCAAAACAGGCGCTTCACCTTCCGATTTCCGGACCGGTTTACGGGGGGGGCCGAGGGTTAACCCCTCATCACCCTTCTCCGGCTCATCATCCTGCTTGGCGGGAGAAGGTGGCGGTGTAGGCGGGACTGATCCGGGTTCTTGAGAAATTTTTGATTCTGTTTCAACTTCAGCGGGTTCTTCCTCGGAAGGTTTCTTGCTTTTTGGCGGAGCGGGGGGGACGTCCCCTTTTTTCTGCTCGGGAGAGGCGGGAGTTCCCAGCGTCAACCCCTCATCTTCATCCTGTTTACCGGTGGGAGGAGCCGGCGGCTTACTTTCCGCTTTTTCCTCCGGTTTGCGCGGGGCTCCGAGAGTTAACCCGCCCGCACCCTTTTCCTCCTCCGGTTCCTCCTCGGCCGGCGGTGGCGGAGCAGCCGGTTCCGAAGCTTCCGGCGCGCTCTCAGTCTCGGCCTCAGCCTCCTCACGCGCTTTACGCTGGGCGGCCAGCTCGGCGAGAGCATCCATCCCGGTATCTTCTTGTTCTTCCATACCATCCAGAGGAATATGGCCATGCTCAATTTTTAATTTTTCCGCTTCCTCCAGATCAACCTCCATCCTTTTAGCTATTTCAGCGGTAATAGATTCCCCGGCCACAGAAGCAGAACGGGCAAAATACAGCATGTCACCACGGGCAACAATTATATCGGTATTGCCGTGCCCAATATCAACAATAGCACGGGCGGGCGGACGATTGTCTTCCGCTTCCCCCCCGTCTTCTTCCGTGTCCGCAGAATCCTGCGGACGGGAATCATCCCCCAGATACTGGTAAAGATTAAACAGAGAAAAGGCCGCTATATCTATTATTGCCGGATTCAACCCGGCCCCATAAATAACCTCCAGAAACTCATTTAGTTTGTCTTTTTTAACCGCTGAAAGGATTAATTCAGTCCCTTCTTCGGTCCGCTCAATCACATGATAATCGATCACAACCTGGTCAAGAGGAAACGGGATATGACTTTCAGCCTCATAGCGAATAACCTGGGCCATCCTGTCCTCAGGCATAGCTGGCAGCTCCATGCGCCGAACTATGACACTGTTTGAAGGAAGAGCAATAACAACATTTAGACTGGAGGAGATATTGTTTCGTTCAATAAGGGTTTTTAGAGTCTGGCTGCACTCTTCTATAAACTCATCGGGGGGGACATCGCGCACCGGCTCTGAATCAGCCAGCGAAATTTTGGCAGTTTGCGGTGCTGGAAAAGTCGCTTTTACTATTTTAAGGGCAGAAGCTCCAAAATCTACAGAAAGATACTCGCCACCACCACCCAAACCAAGAAAACCCATTTATTATCAACCCGGAGGAATTAGTGAAGTTTTATAAAGTATCAGACACACACCAGCAAAAGTCAAGAAAATCAA
>JBKGYI010000068.1:0-7025 GCA_046546195.1 bacterium
AAACTTGCTTGAACAGTTATTGGACACCATCCCCGGGAGAGCAAACACTGCCGGAAAGTTTATGCTGCTTGATCTGCTCAGCTACCTGCCCGGCGATCTGCTGGTAAAAACTGATATCACTTCAATGATGAATTCCCTGGAATGCAGGTGTCCGTTTTTGGATCGGGATCTCGTCGAACTGGCCCTTTCTATCCCCGATAAAGAAAAAATAAAAGGAAAATGGGGCAAAGTCTGCCTGCGCAGCTCTTTTTCCGATCTGCTGCCGGATGAAATTAACAAACGACCGAAAACAGGATTCGGCGTCCCTCTCGCCCGCTGGTTTCGCCAGGGAAAACATTCCGATTATCTTTGCGAACTGCTGCTCGAAAAAAATACCGACTTCTTCACGCTGGTCAATCGCCAGGAACTGGAAAAAGAATTACGCCTGCACCGCAGAGGGAAAATAGATATCGCCCCGCTGCTCTGGGCTGTGGCGGTATTCAAACTGTGGTTTACGGAATTACAAATAAAGATTTAAAGAGACAGGACTGTAGAATTCTAAAAGTTATCGGGCATCGGCAATTCTTCGTAACATTTTTTTATTTCTTCAACCATATGCCGCCAGTCAAATTTCGGTTTAACCCAGCTTCGCGCCTGCTTTATAATTTTTTCCCTGAATTTATTATCCTCACAAACCCTGGTCATCGCCGCCGCCAGACCGGCGGTATCTTTTGGTTTGACCAGTATGCCGGATTGCCGGTCGTCTATCGCCTCCGGCGCCCCGTCGATATCAAAACTTATTACCGGCCGGCCGGAAGCCTGAGCCTGGGGAATAACCCGGGCCAGACCTTCTCGCAAACTGGCATGAACCAGGCAATCAGAAGCGGCAAGCATCTCCGGAATCTTCTGGTAGGGAACAAGTCCGGCAAATTTAACCATATCTTCAATTGAAAGTTCAGCGCACATATTTTCCAGTTCCGAACGTAAAACACCATCTCCGACTAACAACAGGCGCGCCCGGGGATTTTTCTTCAGCACCTGGCTGAAAGCTTCCAGGCAGTATTTGTGTCCCTTGAGATGAAACAGCCGGGCTATTTTAACGAAGACAAATTCTCGGGCTTCATACCCCCATTTTTTCTTGACCGCAAGCGCCTCCTCGGAACCGGTCGGTGGAACATTCAAAAATTCTTCCAGCTCCATCCCGCTATAGACGGTTCTAAACCCCTGTTTGGGTTTAACCCCGGCCGCGGCGGCTTTTTCGGCCATCCGGTCACAGACGGTCTGGATCTGGTCACTTATTCGAGCGCTTATTCTTTCCAGACCACTGTAAAGCAGATACTCTGGTTTTGACTGATATTCGTGAAACGGCAGGCCGTGAATAGTATGTACAATCAACTCCACCCCGGCCAGCCAGGCCGCCCAGCGGCCCAGGACTCCCGCTTTTGAACTGTGAGTATGAACTATATCGTAATTGCCTTTTTTAAGCAGGCGGTAGATAGCCCAAAAAGCCCTGAGTTCATTAAGCGGATTAATCTCCCGGCGCAGTGAAGAAATAATAATTGGTTCAATCCCCAGCGAACGGGCTTCTTCAAGCAGTTCGCCTTCCGGACCGAGAGCGGGGCCGGTAACCAGGTCAACTTCATACCCGGGGTCTTCGTGCAGACCCCGCACTGTCAGCAGAGTATTCTCCTGAGCGCCGCCGAGAATCATCCTGGTGATAATATGACAGACTTTAAGCATTGATCATCACGCCGGATTCCAAAGTAATTTTTACCAGATCAATCAGGTTGGTGATTCTTCGGCCGGCTCAGGCGGTTCAAAAAGAGCTGACAGCCGCTTCAAATCATCGGAAATATTCTCCCGGATAATAACTTTTGTTCCCGGGGTGACCTGCTCGTAAAGAATTTCCACGTGTTCGTTATGGAGACGCACGCAGCCTTCGGAGGCCGCTGTTCCGATAGTCCGGGGCTTGCGGGTGCCGTGAATCCCGTAAGACGGTTTGTTAATCCCGAGCCAGCGCGTACCCAGCGGGTTATCAGGTCCTGGAGCTTTAGCCGGCTTATCCGCAGGTGTATACCAGGGGTTTTTCAATTTATTTATAACCCTGAATTCACCTGTCGGTGTCGGGCCGGTATCCGCGCCTATGGAAACAGGATAACGGGAAATTAGCTTACCGTTACTGAAGGTAAGAAGTTCAAAATCCTCAAGCGAAACCACAATCTCATCGATCTGCAGATCGAGCTGTTGAATCTGACCGGCCGGGCGCGATTCTCCCGAAGCATGGGCAGAAATCATCATTGCCGCCCCAACAAAGAAACACACAATCAATAGATAATACAGAAATCCCCTTGTAAAATTCAACTTCTCTCACTCCATTCCAATCATTTGTTTTACTCGAACGATTCCATAAATAAAATCCGAACCAGAGGCCGGAGAACTACCTTATTAATAAAATCGTCATAAAAACCGGAAAATATAAGGAGTTTTTAAAGGGGAAAATCAGAAAGGATAAGTAAACAAAAAATCAAACGGCCGCCGGCAAAAAATGCCGGCGGCCCGAGAAGTCAAACAAAGGGGCCGTAATCGCGTTTTTTGGCCTCTTCCAGGTCAAGACTGTTCAAAATATCTTCCACACTTATTTCATAAGCTGTAGCAAAAGCCAGCAACTCAATTGGATCCAGGCGACGCCGGCCCGATTCACAGTTCGAAACAAAAACCTGATCTTTACCCATTTTTTCAGCCACTTCAGCCTGGGTCAAACCACGTTCACTGCGCAATTTTTTCAAAGTCAAACGAATCTGCTGTAAAAGCCAGAATCTTGTTGATTTGTCCAACAAACTGTCAATATCTTCTGCAAATTTAGACATTGCAATTACCTCGCTTATAAAAAATTTAGACCAATATTGTTCTATTAGCGCTTTTTAACCTACAATTTTGTTTGATTGGCAAGTGCTTAACACAATAAAATACATAATGCACAGATTACAGGCTTTAATCAGACTAATTAATCATCGGACCCTATTATTCTACAACCTTTTGACTTATAAATGCAAGCAAGTTATGGTTTTTATAATCAGTACCAGATTTTTTGCCATCAAATAACCTGTCGATCAAGTCTGTTTTTGCTTATTAAATTTTTTTGCCAGAGGAGGCAAAATAAATGAATAACGATATTTACAAACATATTAAAAAGGGAATCGACCTGCGCCGGCATATTTCAATAACCCAGCGTGAATATCCCGAGGCGACCGGTGAATTCAGCCAGCTGCTCGGACAGCTGACCCTGGCAGCAAAAATCGTATCCCGGGAGGTAAATAAAGCCGGGCTGGGCGACATCCTGGGTAAAACAGATGATGAAAACGTTTACGGTGAACGCCAGGCACGGCTCGACCTCTACGCCAACGCTATTTTTTCCCGGGCCCTTATTCATAACGGAGGCATCTGCATTATTGGCAGCGAAGAAGAATCCGACCCGGTGCGGGTCCGAAAAAAAGAATTACGCGGCAAATACGCCGTGACAATCGACCCGCTCGATGGTTCATCAAATATAGACTACGGGGTCAGCATCGGGACAATTTTTGGTATCTACCGTAAAATTTCAAAATCCGAAGCCGACAGCGAAGGTACACTGGAAGACCTCCTGCAGCCGGGACGCGACCTTGTCGCCGCCGGTTACGTAATCTACGGTTCTTCAACCATGCTGGTTTACAGTGCTGGAAAACGTGTCTACGGTTTTACCCTGGACAGCTCAATCGGTGAGTTCCTGCTCTCCCATCCCAATATCCAGATTCCGGAAAAAGAAGGCTATCTGAGCGTAAACGAATCCTATTTTACAAACTGGGCAAAACCGGTCCGGGAGGCCTTGAAAGCGCTGCGCGAAGACCACTCTTATACTTCCCGCTATATCGGTTCGATGGTTGCTGATTTTCACCGCAACCTGCTGGCGGGCGGAATATTTCTTTACCCGCCGGAACCGAATGTACCCGGCAAAGACCTCGGAAAACTAAGACTGCTTTACGAAGCGGCTCCGATGGCTTTTATTGCTGACAGAGCAGGAGGCAGGGCCAGCAACGGGTATAAAAACATCCTGGATATTAAACCCAAACACCTGCACCACAGGACACCGTTTTATGTCGGTAATACGAAAGCTGTCGAACTCATCGAAAAAAAGTTTGCTGACTTTGCACCGGCAGAAGAATAACTCAAGCACGCAGGTTTATATGGCCGGCCGCGGTTATGTCGACGGGCAGAAGATCATTTTCTATAAAATCTTCCGCCGAATTATCGGGAACTTTTTTGAACTCAATACTTGTCCTGTATCCAAACTCCTGTAACTGCCCGGCAAGACGCCGGCGCCCACTTTTCAGAAGTTGCACCGAATTTCTGTCACTGGCTGAAATCTGTATTTTTAATTTATCGCCATTTTTTAACGCTCTGACCCGCAAATAGCCAAGCTGCGAGAGATTTAACTCCAGATCAACACTCCAGGTTTTTTCTTTTGACTCTTTTTTTCTTTCACGACGGTCTTTAAAACGAACCCGGGCGAAGTTTGTTTCTCCGCCTTCCCGGTAGGGAATAATCAGATAAATCGTTTTATCATCGGCCATACTGGCCAGCGCATTTTTAAATAGCAACCCTGCGGCTTCCCCTTCACCGCCGTCTTGGGGACCGTCTGACCCCCCGGCCAGACTTTCCAGCAAAAACCGTGCCGTCTGCAGCGCTTTTCGATCACCGTTAAGCAAACGGTGTTCAAGATCAAATCCCATATTTTCTATCAGCTGTTTTAATTGTTCCCCATCCCCCTGAAACAGCCAGCGCGGTAACTGCTCAAGCCTCTGCCAGAGCGCAGAGACTTTACTGCTTTCGGGAAAGATATTCACTTTACCCAGAATAGATTTATTAATTGGAAAATCATTTTTCTCAAACAATAAAAACGTTTTGAGCCTCTTTTTATCAATTTCACCGTTCTCGTTCTCCAGCAAAGCAATACTGGCGGATAGTTTTTTTAGCAGAGAACGGTCGGGAACCTGGCCGAGATCAAAAACAGCCTTGAGCAAACGGGCAAACCGGGGAGAATAAGGTATCTTAAACCCGGACAAAAAATCCTGAATAAAATTAGCGGCCACCGGTTCTGATTGCCCCGGGCCGGCCGATTTTAACACAGCAAGAAAACTGTCGAGTTTTTTTAAATCTCTCCCGGACAACAACCCGGCCTCCATATTCATATCCGCAAGAAATTTTTTCGCACCTCCATCGGGGTTTTCGGCTAACCAGTCCGAAACCGTCTCCCGCAAAGCAGTATTATCAGAGCGGCCAAGCAGTTCAAACAACCTGTTAAAAACATCATTTTTCGCCGGTCTTTTTTCACCCAGAAGTTCAAATTCTAACCCGCCGTCTGTTTCTGTCAGGCGAACATTAACGGTTTTCCCAACCGGCAGGTCAACTTCACCTTTTACAACGACTTCCCTGCCTTTTATGGAAAGGCGGTAGCGACCGCCGGTTTCTCTGCCGCTAACTTTTGCTTCAAAAATTTTTCCCCCGTCACCTTCAAATTTCAACTGACTGCTTTCGATCTTCAGCCGCCCGCGAGATTCATTCTCCGGGAAAATATTCTGTTTTTCGTGTCCCAGGGTTCCCGGCCTGAAAAAATCTTCGCTCATCACCGTTTTCTCATCCCCATAACCCGAATTGCTTCTTCTTTTAACCGCTCAATACTCAGCGGTTCTATTGGAACCAGTTCATCATCCGCCGTGTAAAACAGCTTTGCCGCCACCGGCAGTTCCGGATAAATTTCTCTCACCACATGATAGTAAACACTCAACTGTTTTTGATATTCCGGTTCATTTTCCCGGCTCAAATCCGTCTTATAATCAACAATCGTCACCTTCGAATCATCTATAACAATAAGATCAATCCGGCCGGAGAGAGTAACCCGGCGACCTTGAACTTCAAGGGGCAGCAGACAATCCTGTTCGATCAATAACCGGCCGGATAGACCATCCAGCCAGCGCGCTATATTTTCCTGGTCCGGATTGTTCACATCAGCTTTTTTACGACGGGCATAATTTTCAGCAAATTCATGAACCTGGCGACCGTAACCAGCTCCTCGCCCCGCTTCATCAACTGCTATTTGTTCTATTATGTCATGGACAGAAATTTTCTGCGGAGAAAGTTCACTGACTTGCTCGATTTCCATTTTACCAAGTCCGGGCGGTTCATAATCAACTTTTTCAAGCTGGGGAGAATCGATATTTTCAACTTCCATTTCCGAACACAAATTATTAAAAAACGGGCTGGCTTTTTCCGGTTGAGCGCTCAGGTATAAATACTGCTGGGCGCGGGTCAAAGCGACATACATAAGCCGTCTCTCTTCATCATACTCTCCGGCCAGGGGGCGCAAAACAAACTCGCTGCACCAGTTATCATACAGATAGGGAAGTTCGGGGTCATCATAATATATCTTTTTCTGACGGAGCCCCACCGGGTCCCTGTAGACAATCTCTTCCGTCGACGAGCCGCGGCCGGGAAATCGGCTGCTGTTAACATCACTGACAAAAACAACCGGGTATTCCAATCCTTTTGCCGCGTGAATCGTCTGAACGGTTATCGCTTCCGCCTGCGGGTTATCAACCTCGTAAGTCGTCGCCGCTTCTATATTATCCTCAACGAATTCAACCAGTTCCCCCAGCCCCATCAGGGAAGAACTGGCCGTCTCCTGGACTACTTCAGCCAGTTTGTCGGTAAACCCATCACAAAACCCGTAGCGGTCAAAAATACTGCGCGCAACCGCCGCCGGCCAGATTCGGGGGGCGGATTTACGTAAATCAAGCAGCCTTTTTCTAAACCGCCACATATCCTCAGGATATTTTTTGTTATTAACAGTATCGCTGTTAATAATTGCTCGCGCGGCAGGTAAAGTATATCCGGCTTCTTCCAGAACCACGGACCAGCCATCATTACTGGTAGGATTATCCATGATCCGCAACCAGGCAAGCAGTAATATTGCCGGTTCAGTCTTGAACAGCTCCACCCCGCCTTCGTAAGCG
>JBKGYI010000069.1:0-7019 GCA_046546195.1 bacterium
GTTCCTTGTTTCTGGTTATGATTCTGAAGTCGGCGTTCCTTTATTCATTCGTGCAGATTCGTGCAATTCGTGGTCCAAAAAATATTTTGACTTTCCTCCGTGCCCCTCTGTGCCCTCTGTGGTAAAAAGCATTTGCCGGTTATAAACTGCAGAGACTTTCAACCTTTCAACCACTGAGGCTTTTTTAGTTTTGTTCGGTGTGTCACATAATTGATAAATATATTTAACATAATTGCCATATATAGGGGTTAATGATAAATATATTTAACTATTTTCTTGCAAATAGTCGGTGGGTGTGCTATCTTTCTTTATACAAAAGGAGGATGATTAGGATGGCGCCAGCTACTAAGCCAATACATGTGCTTTCGGACAAGGAATTATTAGAGACTGTGGGGGAACAGCTGCAGAAACTTCGAGAAGCAAAGGGGTTTACTCAGACGAAAGCGGGCAAAAAAGCAGACATTTCCCGGCCGACGCTGATGCGGGCCGAAAAGGGAGAAAACATTTCCCTGCGGACATTGATTCACCTTCTGCGGATTTATGGTCGGATTGAGGCGCTTGAAGATTTTTTGCAGGCCCCGGAAGTATCTCGGAAAGAAGTTCTTGGGGAGTAATTGACGATGGTGAAAGAAGACCAGATGCGGGCCCGGGTATATCTCTGGGGCGATCATGTCGGAACGGTCTATGAACATGAGAGCGGTTCTATCTTTTTTGCCTACACCGAAGAATATGAAAAAAACGGCCGCTCGATCTCGCCAATTTATCTTGGTTTCGATCGAGATTATCCCGTGTCCTTTGACAATTTGCGAGGCCGTCATGGCGAAGAGTCCGCTTTCATGGGTCTCCCCGGGGTTCTGGCGGATGCTCTCCCGGATGCCTTTGGTCGCAAAGCCGTCCGCCAGTATTTTGAGAAACAGGGCGAACCCGATAAGGCATTGAGTCCGATCCAGCAGCTTTTGTACGTCGGGGAGCGGGGAATCGGTGCGTTGGAGTTTCATCCGCCAAAGCGTCCGCATATGAGTGACATGGAGCGGGAGATTCTGAATGTAAAGGAACTTGCCCTGGATGCAAAAAAGATTGTGAACAATGATTCGGATGTGGCGATTCCCGAAATTTATGAGATGGGCTCCTCTGCGGGAGGACGCCGCCCCAAGGCAATCGTGAACTACAGCAAGAGTGAGGACAACATTCGTTCCGGCCGAACGGTTCCGAGGGAGGATGAAAAACCGGCAATCCTCAAGTTTGACGGCGCGGACCCGGATCACTCAACAACGGAATTATCCGCTTCCCGGCACTACAATCAGGTTGAACACGCGTACAACAAGATGGCCCGGGATGTTGGGATTACGATGCCTGAGATCCTGGCTCTTGAGCGGGACGGATACTACCATCTTTTGATCCCCCGGTTCGATGTCCGGGAAGATGGCCACCGACTTCATCAGCATACACTTGGTGGGCTCCTGCATATTGATTACAACAATCCGGGCGCCGGGTCGTACGAGGAATATTTTCAGTCAATTCTTGATCTTGGGATGGATTATTCCGAACTGCGCGAGGGGTATCGCCGGATGATCTTCAATATTCTTGCTATAAACCAGGACGATCACGTCAAAAATCTTTCGTTTCACATGGATCAAAACGGTGACTGGTCGCTGGCTCCCGCGTATGATCTGACGTTTGCCTATGGATCCGGAGCGACGAGAAAACATCAGATGACCCTTCGTGGGAAGCAAGAAAATATTAAAATTGAGGATTGTCTTGATGTCGCGGACGAATACGGGGTCCGTAATCCGAAAGGACTTATAGATGAAGTTCAATCTGTCCTGGAGGAATGGCCGGATTATGCCCGGGGAACCCGTGTTCCAAAAGAAAATATTAAACGGATCCAGGAACTTATCCACCAGCGGGCCCAGGTGTTTGTACGCCAATAAGCGTCGCCATCAAAATCTTCAAATCAAAAAAAGAAAATCCTAACTGCCACAACTTTTGTTTTTATTATCTTACTTCTGAATTTTCGATTTTCTATTACTATTAAACTCAGTATTTTCCGTTTCTTTACTACTATATTCCTGATTTGTAATTTGCTCTGACAACCACGCCGTTCCTCTCGCTCCCCTGCTCAGCCTTACCGCCCTTTCGAAAAAAACAATAATGACTACCTGTTGAAGGTTTGTTCAATTGTTAAAACGTGTTGTGGGGGGTATTTTTGTGTTTTTTTATCATGCGTATTTTGTAAGTTGGACCGTTCAAACGGATCCCGTCGTTGCCGTTGTTTTTGACTTTTCGGTTTTGCTCCCCGCGCTAAGCGCCCTGCGCCCCGCGCTTACATCGTAGCCACACGGATGTGTAAGAGCAGCGAGACGCACAAGGATGTGCTAATGCTGCGGACACACGGATGTGTAAGAGCAGCGAGACCGGACAATCCAGCCCCCAACCTCCGTCATTGTCCGGCTTGACCGGACAATCCAGAGGTTTAGACGTTGAATTTGATGTTGTGCCCGCCGTTTCCTCCGCTCTTCCGCTCCTCAGCGCATCCGCTCATTGAAGCCTCCGGCTCATCCGCTCCTCCGCTCACCGAAGCTACTCCCATACTTTCTTCCCCTTTCCCCGTCCCAGCTTTGAAGTAATTCGCCAGCCCAGAAATTGTTGCGGGATAAAATCAAAAAAATTTTTGGCCGGGAACAAGGAAATAGTTATAATAGAAATGCCAGATCAGCCGCTCCCGAAGGAAAACAGATAACCTGATATTGGATGTGATTGTAAATGTCAAAATTCAGTTTTTCTATTGAAGAAGTTGATTTTGGTAAGCTCCAGACTTCTTTTGAGCATGACACGGGTGATTTTTTGTATTTTCTGGATCTCAAGGAAAATGAGGTGATTATGCTCTGTGAGTATGATACTTTCCCGGAGGAGGAGCAGATTCGTTTAAAGATAATGAATGATACGGAGGGCCGGTTTGTTTCTCTGCCCGGCAGTGATACCCACGAGGACTGGCAGGATATGGAGGATTTTGCTTTTGCTGTGGACGATGAAAACAAACGTGAGCGCCTGCTGAATGCCATACAGGGACGCGGAGCTTTTAGGTATTTCAAAGACCTGCTTTTTGAGATGGGGATTCGAGATGACTGGTTTGAATTTAAAAATAACCGTCGCCAGGCGCGGGTTTTCGACTGGCTTCTGAGCGAAGAACTAATCACCGAAGAGGAAGCGGAGCAATATAAACAGCAGTTGGAAGAAGAAAAAAAGCGCAGGCAGCAGCGAAACAGGCAGCATCAGCAGGATATGAAGGATATGCAGTCGGGAGCAACCGTTGAATGTGATACTGATTCTTCCACTTATCCCGGTTTGACGACAGGAAATCGTTACCGAATCATAGATGAACGCCCCGATGACGGGTTGATTAGAGTTAAAGACGACAATTCCAGGCAGCGCTGGTATCAAAAATCATATTTCAAACTGATTCGCAATAAGTGAAAATTATTTTAAAATAGGACATTTAACCGACAAAGGAGGTGGCATGTGATGGTTGCCGTGAAAGAAGAAGGAGAAGTTTATAAATGTGAAATATGCGGGAATATTGTAGAAGTAAAAGAGGCCGGCGGAGGCGAACTGGTTTGCTGTGGAGAACCGATGAAAAAACAATAAAAAGCCGTCCTTGATTGCCCGCTGACTTCGTTTTCCGTGACAAGTATTAACCAAAAAGCTAACATTGTTTTTGCACCGGATACTAAAGCACATCTTACCGGTAGTAGTAAACATTATTCGCAAGAAAAAATTTAATTTGTAAGGATGAAGAAGCTCATGGGTTCTTTATATACCAGAGAATATATACAGATCGAACCTCTATATATTCGGTTAGCCAGTCAAACTACAAATATTTTGCTCGGCGCGGGAATTGAACGCGTGGAAGAACTGGCGCGCTGCAATCCGGATCAGTTACTTGAACTTAGGAATGTAGGAAAAAAACGATTGGAGGAGATGGAAAATTTATTACACAACCTGGGATTGTCCTGGGGGATGAATATTTCCTATCAAGAGGAATCCCCGCTGCC
This sequence comes from bacterium, assembly GCA_046546195.1. GTDB lineage: Bacteria > T1Sed10-126 > T1Sed10-126 > T1Sed10-126 > T1Sed10-126 > CAYTSZ01. Next base: position 4,053 of record JBKGYI010000069.1, read on the forward strand.
GGAGTCCTTCCGGGAGTTTCTTTATCTGGTTACAGCCGACCGCTGGTTTGAGCGCGGGGAGAAATATTTAAAACAGGGTCGGGTTCTCGAATGTGAACCGGTCGATGGTTTCAGTTTTCAGGAAGCTAACACAGTCCGGGCCAGGGTTAAAGGTTCCAAAAACTATAATATTCGTCTGGATATAGAGGAGCAAATTTATGAATGTAGTTGCCCCGTAAATAGAAAATGGCGCCGCTGGGGAGGGGCCTGTAAACATGTAATTGCCGCTACTCTTGAGTTGGCCTGCCAGATTAGACAGGAACAGTTTTTGAACAGGGATCTATCAACTAACTGGGCAACCCTGGCCAGCAGTCTTAGAAAAGAGATTGGAATCCCCGGGGCGAAACCGGAGTTTTCCTATATCCTGAAAGAACTGGGCGGCGGACTGATCATAATTCCTGCCAGAAAGTTTGGAGAAGAACTTGAACGGGTAGATCTCTCTGCAGCAGATCCGAACGACCCCTCTTTGCAACCGGAGGACAGGTTAATTCTCACACGTCTTAAGTCTGTTCAATCCGGGTTCGGCTGGTTACCGGATGAACGAGCCAACCGGGCTATCGGAGATGTATTGAGGTTGTTAACCGACCGGGATATTTATTTTCAGAGAATGAACGAGAACCCTTTACCGCTTGATATCAGTTCAAAACAGGCGGAATTACAATTTGCGTTGTCAGCAGCAGAGGACGCGCATTATGAGTTCAAACCCATAATAAATCTTCCTGAAAGCGCAGCCGGGAAGGAAATATCCGGCCATATTATTCTTCAGGATCCGCTGTGGTTTTTGACAGAATCAATGAAATTATATCCGGTCGAGTCCGTGGAAGTCTCCCGAAAGTTACTTGATTACTCATCAGGCGAATCAATTACTTTTTCCAAAGAGGAGGCCGCGGATTTTACCCGTTTAATTTTGCCCCTGGTCCATGAGTCTGGAACATCTTTGCAAATTGAAAATAATATCATGGGGGAGAAGCAGATTTTACCGGAAGGTCGATTGGAACTTGAGGAAAAACATAAACAGCTTCTCATCCGGTTTTGTGTGCAATATGATTCGACTGTCCTAAAACCAGGTACGGGAAAGGCAATTTTAGTCTACGATGAAGCTCAGCAGAAATTCATAGCCGTAAATCGGGATCTGGAATTGGAGAGTGAATTGAAACAAAAATTCGAACTGTCCGGTGTGGAACCTTCCGCCCAATATGAAACTTACTACCGGGTCAGTGAGGATCCGATAGAGTGGCTTATGGAAGAACTGCCGAAGCTGACCGCTAATGGATTCCGGGTTTATGGCGAGGAATCTTTGACCCGGTTTAGTCGTCCAAAATCCATGACACGCTCGGAGTTTGTTGTCCGGGGGAACATAGACTGGTTTGATTTGGACGGTGAAATTGAGTTTGACGATAAATCTGTTTCTCTTTCAAAAATACGATCCACAATTTTAAACGGCGAACGGTTCGTTCAACTCGGTGGCGGTGAATTGGGCGCAATCCCTCAAAAATGGCTTGATAAGTGGAAAAAGTTGTTTGAATGGAGTAAACCTCGCGGTGACGTGCTGGAAGTTCCCCGGGCCTCCGCAAGCTGGATTAATCAGTTCGCGGAAGAAGCCGATCAGTCCCAGGTTGATGAAGTCTTCCGGGAAACGCTTGAAAAACTTGAGGCAGCAGATAAACCCGAACCGCTGGAGACACCGGCGGGTTTCAAAGGTAGTTTGAGGCCTTACCAGAAAGAAGGATTGGCCTGGTTAAATTATTTAAATAAAACCGGGCTGGGAGCCTTGCTTGCTGATGATATGGGGCTTGGTAAAACCATCCAGGTGCTGGCTTTGCTCCAGCATCGTTTTAACGAAACCGGGCAGTATCCGCACACCCTTGTGGTTTGTCCCCGCTCCGTGCTGCGCAACTGGGAACGGGAGGCTGCTAAATTTATCCCTGAACTGGAAGTCTATAAACACCACGGCGCTGATCGGCCGAATCGGGTTGAAACCTGGCCCGGTGCAGATCTGGTAATGACAACTTATGGGACGTTAATTCGTGATGTCGATATTCTTGCAAAACAAAATTTTGAACTGGTTGTTCTTGACGAATCGCACCGGATTCGCAATCCCCACACCAAACGGGCCAGGGCTGTATGCAGTCTCAAGCCCGATCACCGTATTTGTCTCACGGGAACCCCGGTACAAAATACGACTATGGATCTTTGGGCCCAGTTTCAGTTTTTAAACCGGGGATTTCTGGGGACCCGGAAGGGTTTCAAGCGAGCGCTGGCTAGGCCTATCGAGGCAAATGGAGATAAAGAAGCTAATCAAAAGCTACAAAAATTTATTAAACCCTTTGTGCTCAGGCGTACTAAAACGGAAGTGGCCAAAGATCTTCCCCCCCTCAGTGAGATGAAGATTGACTGTGAAATGCCTGAACCGCAGAAAAACGCCTATGATAAAACCAGAAATCAATACCGTAGAATGCTTTCCGAATCTCTTCAGGAACAGGGAATGGATAACAGCCGTTTTTTGATTCTTGAAGGACTTACTCGTCTCCGGCAGATTTGTTGTCATCCTGAACTGGCCGGGTGCAGCGAAGCTGTTTCCGCCAAAAGTGAGATGTTTAAGGAAAAAGCGGCTGAGGCGATCCGTAACGGTCACCGTGTTCTGGTGTTTTCTCAGTTTGTTCAATTTTTGAAAAAGCTTACTCCAATTGCCGAGGAGCAAGGATGGAAATACGAGTATTTAGATGGACAGACAGTTAATCGCCTGGACCGGGTGGATGATTTTCAGGGAAACAAGGATATCTCCCTGTTTTTTATTAGTCTTAAAGCTGGAGGCGAGGGGTTAAACTTGACTGGAGCTGACCTGGTGTTTTTGATGGATCCCTGGTGGAACCCGGCCGTTGAGCAGCAGGCGGCTGATCGCACCCACCGCATTGGCCAGGACAAACA
>JBKGYI010000070.1:0-6923 GCA_046546195.1 bacterium
TCTCTATCTATGTCAGTTGACTGTTCACGCCATTCTTCAACCTCAAGCCGGCGGCGCAGGGTGTTTATTTGCGAACTAAAACGCGGTATTTCTTCGAACTCATCACGGTGTTCAAGCAGCAGATTCAGGGCCTGCCTGGTATTTCCTCGCTCAAGATACTGCTTGCTTTGCCGGAGCAAATTCTCCAGACGTTCTTCACGCTGCTTACCGAGCTGACGCAGATGAGCGGCCCGGGCCCGCTGCCGCCAACCTTCCAGCCGCTGGTAAACTGTTTCCGATTCAGCCTCGGACTGCGCTTTTTCCAGCAATTCGATAGCCCGAGAATATTCGCCGATCTGATGAGCTAAAATACCCGTGAACTGGTAAACTTCGCGGGCTTTAAAATGTTCGAAATCACCAGGTTCACGCCGGGCGAGACGATCAAAATACTTAAAGGCCTCCCTGCGCTCATCACTGCGATGGGCCACCTGGCTCAAATAATAAAGAGCCCGCTCATCATCCGGTTCAGTTTCCAGAACATTTAAAAACTTCTGGCGGGCTTCTTCCAGCCGGTCCGCCTCGAGCAGCTCAATCCCCTCCCTTATAAGCTCGCCATTCCCGGCGACAAGCAGTAAAAATACTGCGGCGATTACAACTAAACCACTAATCCGAATTTTCAATAATTTCAAAATCAGTCGCCGCCTCCTGGGCTTTTAAATGATAGTTTTGCAGATCAGCCACAATAACATCAGCTTCCACGGCCACGCTTTTAGGAGCAGTAGAAAAAACAACATCCCGAAGCATTTTCCTGAGTCCGAGTTTAAAAAGTCTAACATCATCAGCCGGTTGAGGGAAAACATGTGAACGCAGCAATCGGCCACCGGCCTGAAAATCAAGAACAAGCCGCAGCCTGTGTGTGCAGCTCACCGAATCGCGCAGCCGCTGCTGAAACAGTTTTAATACCGGATCAATTTTTTTGATTATCATATCTTTATTGACTTTTTCTTCATCTGCCAGGGAAATTTCCCTGCTCAAAGAACGGGGGCGGGAAAAAACACTCAAAGCCCGGGGGTCACGCCGGTTAAAGATTTTATGGACAATCCTGCTTTTAACCCCCAGGTGTTTGCGCCGTTCCATTTCAGAAAGCCGGGCCAGTTCTGCCAGTGTTTCTATCTCAAGCCGTCTCATTTTAGACTGAAAATCCGAACCCAACCCCCAGGTTTCAGCAATCTTTACCTCCTCTAATTTTTCACGGTAATCAGAATCAATCACAACAAAATCTGTGGAACCACGGTTTGAAACAATCCGGGCCAGCCAGCCCGTGGGGGCTGCGGCGGCGGTAATTGGAAAACAGTTGTTCTCCTGTTTATCAAACCACTTTTTAACCGGCTGCAGATCTTCGACCTCGATAAAAACCTCACCAAGATTAAGTATTTCCACAAGCGGAGACAGTTTCTGAACTTTATTTTTAAATTCAGCCTGGGCTTTATTCAGCGGTTTAAGATCAAAATCCAGGTTATGAACATCGGCAGAAATAACCTGGTTTTCAAGGAAGCATCCCGGTCGGAGACCCAGCTGACGGCTTTCTTGATTAACACTTAAAATCTGTGAATTATCAGATACAATAACCGCTTCCCCGGCAAGACCCTGCGAACGGGCCTGTACTATTGCTATGAAGTCCGGTATTTGAATATGAACAATCATCTTTCTGCTCTCCTCTAATGCATTCAGCGGCGGATTCGACCCTGCATGGTAGTAGTTGGTTTTGCATAAAGTTTTTTTGGTATGCGCCCGGCCCGATAAGATTTCCGACCGGCCTGAACGGCAAGTTTCATCGCTTCGGCCATCAAAACCGGATGTTCGGCCCCGGAAATGGCGCTGCTTAAAAGCACTCCGTCAGCTCCAAGTTCCATGGCCAGCGCAGCATCGGAAGCGCTTCCGATACCGGCATCAACGATCATCGGAATATCAACTGTCTCGCGAATAATTTTTAGATTATTCGGATTACTTATCCCCCGACCCGAACCTATTGGTGCGGCCAGGGGCATAACCGCAGCACAACCCGCTTCGACAAGTTTTTTCGCCGTAATCGGATCGTCACTTGTATAGGGCAGGACAACAAATCCCTTTTCAACCAGCTCGGCGGCGGCCTTAACCAGTTCGGTAGTGTCTGGATAAAGTGTCTGGTCATCGCCGATAACCTCCAGCTTGACCCAGTTTGTATCCAGAGCTTCCCGGCCCAGCTCAGCGGTCAAGACCGCATCGGCCGCAGTGTAACATCCGGCGGTGTTGGGCAGCAGCTTCAGATCAAGTTCTTCCAGTAAATCCATAAGACCGGCTCCGCCCCCAACATTTATCCTGCGAATGCCGACGGTAACTATTTCTGACTCCCCGGCCAGCAGTGACCGGCGTAATTTTTCAAGATTTGTGTGCCCTCCGGTTCCAATCAGCAGCCGCGAATTAAACTTTTCGCCGGCAATTTCAAGACAATCTTCTTTGCGGGTCATGATTAACCTCCCTGCAGGGGGCGAACAATCTCAAGTTCATCCCCGTCTTCAATAAGATATTCGTCCCAGTTTTCCCGGGCAATTACACTTCCGTTAACCGCAACTGCAATCCTTGCGGGCGGAGCAGAAAATTTTCTCTTAACATATCCACTAACCGGCAGCGGGCCCGCCAGAGTTTCTTTTTCACCATTCACTTTTATTTTCATCTTAATAATCACTTTTCACCCATTTTAAAATTTATCCTGACCATGCAGCCAGCTCCGGCATAAGTTTACTATATAAGAAAGCATCCAGATACCCCGCTGGTAACCGGGAGCCAGCAGCAGGAACTCCCCTGCGGGGCGGGATAAAGCAGCAAAAAAAGGGCCCCCGTCGATTCCACAAAAACATTTTTCCTGCGCGGGTGGAGCAAAACTCTGTTCATAAATAAAAGGACAAATTTCGTAGGTACCGTGAAGCAATGATAAAACTTCTCCGGCAAACACACCGTCAGTGCCGCAGTCCTTTATTTTTTTGCTAATAAAAAGTCGTCCGCCGTAAGGAATAAGCTCACTATCACCGTGAAGCACCGGCGTAAACTCAAAAAAATGCCGGGGAAGCTCGACAGAACTGTAGATCTTTTTTATCTCCTGACAGGGACGAAGACCACCTGTTATTTCTTCAGGCAGGGACTGTTTGCTATTTATAACAACAACCGTGAGTTCAGCCTGCCCGGCTTCTTTCACTGCAAAACTATTTTTTTTCATAATCTCAACATCAGTTTGCCGGAGCGCTTCAAGTAAATTTTTTTTCAACTGTAACCGGTCGGCCAGGTAAAAACTATCAAGTAGCTGGCCGCGGCTAAAAAAACCAGAAAGCGATGGTTCAAGCTGCCGGCAGCGATCTCCGCTTATATTTTCAAAATCAGGGTAATTACCGGCGGGCAAAAGAGCCTGCTTTTTTTGCAGATGCGGTTCAATCAGATCAGCAACTTTAGCGGGCAACAAGCAATCTGAGGCTCCGTTTACAGACCACCAGCCGGATTCAAGCAACTCAATATCCGGATATGTCAAAACCGGAAATCCATTCGAGCAGTTTCTGCCATAGAAAAAGACCTCTAATTCATCTGAAAAAATTAGGCAGAGGGCCAGAGCCAGTATTTCATCACCGGTAACCACAATTCTATTCAAAACCGATCACCATTTCAAAACGGGCGGGGAAAATCATTTCGAATCCGGCGCAGTCAGGACTCCCCTGTTAAAAAAATCAGGAACTTTTTTCTCCCAGATAGAAATCTGAGTTTCCAGGTTACCCGGAAGCGGGTGATGAAGCAAAAAATTAGTCCAGCGCGGCTGCAAATCTTCGACCATATCCTCGCGTTTTTTAAGATAAATTTCAAATCCTTCGAAATCGTACCCCGCTCTATACAGATTAATATAAGCAAGACATACGGCTTCCCGTTCGTCCTCTATACTATAGCCGTGTTCGGAAAACCGGACCCCCAAAAAATGGTCGGCCAGCTCCTCGTGTATTCGACTTAAATAACCCCAGGCTCTACTGCCCGCCGCATTTTTTGCTGCTTTCTCAAGCAGTTCAAAAACTTTCCCCTTACCGGGGACAGTAAGCGTATGACGCATATCAACATGCGCCAGAACATGGGCCAGATGAAAAGCTTTTTCTGCTTCCGTCTCCAGCATTTCCCATGTTCCCCGCGTAATAACCAGTTTCCCCTCCGGCAGGCCAAAAGCGTACACCCTGTCAGTATCCACATAAACAATCTCCGGTTCAAGATAAGTCCGAACCCGGTAGGGAAATATTCTTTCGGCAATGTTTTTCATATCTTCGGGTATTTCAGAAATAATTCCATATTTCGATTTTAATTTTTTAAATACCGGGGAAGCATCATCATTCAGACCGACTCCTACAAGGTCTTCTGTTATTTCATCGTCAAGCAGCGATCCTTCCTCAGATGAACCCGAAAAACATATTCCACACGGTTTCAGACCCGCCTCTTCGGCCTCGCGTTTTGATTTAAAAACCCGGGTATGCTCGGAATCAGGACTATGTGTTTTTCCAAAGGCATGATAAAGATGACCACCGGGTCCTTCCAGAACAGGAACCGGGTCGGGAGGGACATATTCGGGGATTTCTACGCTGAAAGAATAATCACGGTAGGGTTCCAGACTCCGCGGCTGGTAAAAAGGATTTTCTCTTCTTTTATAGCGAAAACGGGGATTTAAGCGCAAAACTGTGACCGCCACCGTCGATCCCCGGGAAGCGTCAATAATCTCACGGGCCTGTTTATAAGAATTGATTCTACTCCCGTTGAGACTGGTAATAATGTCTTCCTTTCGCAACCCGGCGCGAGCGAAGCGACTTTCTTCCTCCAGCTCTGTTACAAAAAGACTCCTTTTTTCGGGGAAAAAAGATTCATGGTTTAAAATCCTGATATAATCGAGCGGATAAGCATAAAAACCCACCTCATAAGACGGGGTATCTACCGCCTGTAAGACAGGTGCGCAGAAAACCATAATAAAAATAGCAGCCGCTATCAGTTTCAGATAACGCATCTTTCGCTCTCCTCACGATTAAAAACCAGAAGTTCGCCCCGACACCAGGTATCGATTTCAGCTTCCACAAATGTCCCCGGTTTATGTTTCCCGGCCAGTCTAACCGGTAAATAATAAGAGCTGTAGCCCCGGCTATAATTTTCAGAACTATTATTCTCGATTAAAATCCGGGCGGGTTTTCCAAGAAATCGCTGACAATAGGCCTTTCTCTGCTTTCTGCCCGCTTTGCGCAGCTTTTTACTGCGCCGGGTCACAACATCACCTGGGATTTCGGGTTCAAAGTCAGCCGCGGGAGTACCGGGGCGTTTACTGTATTTAAAAACATGTAAATCAGAAAATTTGGCTTTCCCGACTGCCTCCAGGGTCTGCTCAAAATCAGCTTCACTTTCGCCGGGAAAACCAACAATCAAATCAGTACTGATCGCAAAATCAGGATCGCAGCGGCGGCAGATTTTTATTGTATCTAAATATTCCCGAACATCGTAACGGCGCCCCATACGTTCCAGCACCAAATCAGAGCCGCTCTGAAGCGGCAAATGAAGGTGATTGCAAAACTTCGAGGCACCGGCTACCGTTTCGATAAGCTCCGCGCCGGCATCCTGCGGTTCAAGCGAGCTGAGCCGAAACCGCACCTCACGAGTAAATTTTATGTTTTCAATTTTTCTGACCAGAGCCACCAGATCTGTTTCGTGGTGATCCAGATCAACCCCGTATTGTCCCAGGTGAATTCCGGTAAAAACTATTTCCGGATACTGTTCCTCCTCCACCAGCCGTGTTACATCCCGGCTCACTTTCTCCAGCGGCTCACTGACCAGCCTGTTGCGAATATGGGGAACTATGCAGTAAGTACAGAAATCCCTGCATCCATCCTGCACCTTTAAAAACTTACGGGTGCGGAAATTTATTCCCGCCTCCCCTTTCCCGCCAGTAAAACCCCGGGTTTCATTCAAAAAAGCAGGAATCTCTTCCTTGCGCTCACCGGGAAATAAAAAATCTATTTCAGGCAAATTTTCTTCGATTTCCGAAGCGGCCAGTTTGGCATAACAACCGGTAAAAATTATCTTCACATCAGGATTATTCTTTTTCTGACGGCGAACCAATTTTCGAGCACTGGCTTCGGCAGCAGTAGTAATCGAACAACTATTTAAGACGTAGACATCGGGTTGTTCGTCCGCAGAAACAAGATCAAACCCCAGTTTGGCAAAACGGTTGAGCAAACTCTCCGATTCGGATTGATTAACCCGGCAGCCCAGGGTATCCACAGCTATTTTCATATTTTAAACCTCAAATTCATTGCTATTTTCTGAAACTATTCTACCATAAAGTTTGGCATACTTTTACCCGGCTAATAACTATTAGTAATTATATTTCAGCATCTGAGCATTTGTTTTTGCCTTTAAAATAAACCACAGATTAAAGGGGTGGAGATAATGTTAAACAAAACAGCGTTAATCAGCGGTGCTTCCCGGGGGCTGGGCCGGCATATTGCCCGGGAGTTTACACTGCACGGTTTTAATACCCTGCTTTGCGCCCGGGAAACCGAAGTGTTGAAAGAGCTTACCGATGAACTCAACGAACTTGATCCCGGGGACAGTATCGCCCTGCCGATCGATTTTCACAAACCGGCCAGTCTCGAGGGAATCGAGAAAGCAGTGCCCCGCCAGTGGCCGCCGATCTCGGTTTTGATCAACAACGCCGGATTTTACGATCCCACCCCTCTCCCCGATGTAAAACTAAAAAATTTTCAGAAGCACATGGAAGTTAACTGCCAGGGTCCATTTTTACTGATGCAGCAACTGCTGCCGGAGATGGCCGAGCGCGGTGAGGGTTTTGTCTGTAATATTCTGGCCGGTGGAGCTATCGAAGGTTCGGCCAATCACTGCGCATT
>JBKGYI010000071.1:0-6865 GCA_046546195.1 bacterium
ATTTCAACGATCCCTGCATAAATACCGAGGTTCCTTTCTTCAATCACATGCTTGAGCAACTTGGTAAGCACTCGGGATTCGCTCTGCGGGTTGAGGGAAAAGGAGATACTGAGATAGATTCGCATCACCTGATTGAAGATGCCGGTATGACCCTGGGAAGCGCCCTCAGCGAGGCCCTCGGCGATCGTCGCGGGATTCGGAGATACGCCAGTATATGTCTGCCGTTTGATGAGACACTTATCAGGGTGGCTGTTGATATCAGTGGACGCCCGTATCTCGATTGTAATCTTGAAGTCGAAGGAGACGTCGAGGGTTTTCCGCTTGAAGTTCTTCCTGAATTTTTCCGCGGTTTTACCGATCGGGCCGGTGTAACCCTGCACATCGATCAGCTAAAACGGGGCAATCGCCATCATCTGGCTGAAGCAACTTTTAAGGCGGTAGCCCGGGCCCTGAAGAGCGCTGTTGAAATTGTAGATGATTCGATGCCCTCCACGAAAGGAACCCTGACAGCATGATTTCGATTGTTGATTACGGGATGGGAAATCTTCGCTCGGTTCAAAAAGCAATCCACCGGTTAGGATACCGGGCTCCGATAGTAAATGAACCCTCAGCAATATCGGACAGCCGGATCCTGGTTTTGCCCGGTGTAGGAGCGTTTGACCGTGCTGTTAAAAATTTGAAAAACCGTGGCCTGTGGTCTGCTGTTATGGGACATCTTGCTGATGAAAAACCATATCTTGGTATCTGTCTTGGACTCCAGCTTCTTTTTGAAAGTAGCGAGGAGGGGAGTGAATCAGGATTTTCTGTCTGCCGGGGCCGCGTGGTCAGGTTTAAAAACGCTCGCATCATCCCTCACATGGGCTGGAATGATGTTAGCTGGAATAATGAGACCGAAAAATTGCTACGGAGCCCCGTATCTGAACCATGTTATTATTTTGTTCATTCATATTTTCCGTGCCCTGAAGATAAATCGATTGTAGCCGGGGTAAGTGATTACGGTGGTCGGTTCTGCTGTGCCATAAAAGACGGTAACCGCTATGGAGTCCAGTTCCACCCCGAAAAAAGTCAGTTTGCCGGCCTGACTCTCCTGAAAAAAATATTAGGTAAACTAAGTAAATCCTCCGCCAAAAGTTCCCGCTCCCCTGGTGGGTGAGGGGGATGGTTTGAATCCTCGGTTTCTCCCTCTGTATTTCCCGGACCCCTCCTTGGGGTGTGTGCCCGGAGGAGAGGGAGTTTTTTTGGGAGCTTTTAGGTAAATCGTAAATACACGCTGAATTTTTCTTTTCACAATAAAACACAGCGGGGTTAACCGCTGGTCTGGAGTTGATGGATATGCAATTAATACCGGCTATAGATCTGAAAGGCGGCCGCTGTGTGCGTCTTTTTCAGGGGAAAAAAGATCGGGAAACAAAATATAGCGATGATCCGGTCGGGATGGCCCTGCGCTGGCAGAAACAGGGGGCGCAAAGATTACACATAGTTGACCTTGACGGCGCTTTCGCCGAGGACTCGGTTAATCTTTCCATAGTTCGCAAGATCATAAAAAAAGTCTCTATTCCCTGCCAGGTGGGTGGCGGACTGCGTTCCACCCGGGTTGTGGAATCGCTGCTGGAGGCCGGTTGTGACGGGGCGATTATTGGCACAGCCGGCGTCCGTCAGCCGCAGTGGCTGGAAAAACTGGTTGAGCAGTTCGGCGGCGATTCAATTATTGCCGGAGTTGATTGTGAACTTGGTGAGGTTATGGTTGAAGGCTGGGAAGAGGGTTCGGCCCTCAGCCGGGCTGCCTGGCTGGAAAACCTGGAAAGTCTCGGGGTTGAGAAGATAATATACACAGATGTTGGTCGGGATGGCACCGAGAACGGCCCGGATATAAAAGGTGTCGCTGAGATTCTGTCCACCACCAAACTGAAAGTGATTGCCTCCGGTGGTGTCGGTGAACTTGAACACCTTGAATCTCTTGCCACCATAGAAAATTCGCGGTTGATCGGGGTAATTGTCGGCCGAGCACTTTATGAAAATAATTTTACGATATCCGAGGCCCGGAAAGTTTTAAATAAAAACGGCTAATTTCACTCTGAAAAGTTTTCCCTTCCCTGATGGGCAGAAACTAAGGGGAGGGGGAATGGCTTAAATAGCCGATCCATTTCCCCTTTTTGTGTTTTCCTTGACCCGTTCTTCGGATGTGGGTCCGAAGGGGGAGATTTTTAGAGTGGACTCACCGGCTAATTCTGTTAGAATTCATGAGCGGAGAGAAACGAAAGTTGCTGGTTCGCGAGTTTTTTTGCTAACTCGCGATGTTTCTTGATCCTTGGCTCTGTTTTGCACAGGTTTTAACTTGAAACTAAAAACCCAAAAAACGCTGGATTCCGGCTGGCCGCTCTTGCAATCCAGTGGGTTATGTTTTACCGTTTGTCTTCAATTTCAAAACTATAAACTCCAGTGGCTTTAGCCGCTGTCTCAGGTGGTTTGGATGCTCAGAAAAAGAATAATACCCTGTCTTGATGTTGATAACGGCCGGGTGGTTAAAGGTGTTAATTTTATTGACCTCAAGGATGCCGGTGATCCGGTTGAGGTGGCTAAAAAATACGATCGCCAGGAAGCGGATGAACTTGTTTTTCTTGATATCACCGCCTCGTCCGATCGCCGGGAGATTATGATGGAAACCGTGCGGGCCACCGCCGAACAGATTTTCATGCCCCTCACTGTCGGTGGGGGGATAAGAACCGTCGAAGATATGCGCCGGATACTGGCTGCCGGGGCCGATAAAATTGCGATCAATACAGCCGCGGTCAATAACCCCGAATTAATTAACGAAGGTGCCGAAAAATTCGGTTCCCAGTGTGTGGTTGTTGCCATCGACGCCAGAGGGGTCGCCGCAGATGACTGGCAGGTTTATACCCATGGCGGCCGGACCCCGGTAGATATCTCCCTTATTGACTGGGCAACTGAAGCCGAAAAGCGTGGGGCCGGGGAGATTTTGCTGACCAGCATGGATGCCGACGGAACTAAAGACGGGTTTGATATCCCGATGCTTAAGAAAATATCAGCAGCAATAAATATCCCGGTTATCGCCAGTGGCGGCGCCGGTGAACCGCAACATTTTGTTGATGTTTTCGAGCAGACCGAAGTTTCGGCCGCTCTTGCGGCTTCCGTTTTTCATTTTGACCAGTATCCGGTCCCCGAGGTTCGTGAATACTGTAGCGATCACGGTGTCCCCGTGCGTCCTGCGTGGCCGGAAGAATTAAAGGAGGAACTGGAATGAACGATGCTATTTTTGAAGATTTAAAATTTAACGATCAGGGTCTGATTCCCGCTATCGCCCAGGATGTGGATAGCGGGGAGATCAGGATGCTGGCTTATATGAACAGGGAAGCGATTAAAAAAACCCTGGAGACCGGTTTTGTCCATTACTACAGTCGCAGCCGGCAGCAGCTATGGAAAAAAGGGGAGACCAGCGGTAATTTGCAGGAGTTTGTCGATATGCGTCTTGATTGTGACGGGGATACAATTCTTGTTTTTATTCGTCAGCAGGGTGTGGCCTGCCACACCGGTAAAAGAAACTGTTTTTATCGCCGCCTTAATAGCGAAACAGAAAGCTGGGAGGAAACCGATCCTCTGCCTTCCGCCAGTTTTGCTGCGATCACAGCCGAACTTGAACAAATTATTGCCGAACGTGATGAACAGCGCCCGCAGGATTCTTACACGACCTATCTGCTGGAAGGTGCGGACGGTAAAACAGCCGAAGATCTTGTCCTGGAAAAACTTGGTGAAGAACTGACCGAAGTAATCATTGCGGCTAAAAATGATACCGGGGATCTTCTGGTAGAAGAAATCGGGGATCTTTTCTATCATCTTCTGGTCCTGTTGCGCCAGAAAAAGATTCCCCTGGCGTCGCTGGCTGAAGTTCTCAGGGAGCGTCGCGGCTGATGCGCCTTAATCCTGCTGTTGACTCCGCGCGCCGCCGGTTGCAGGACTATGCCATAGTTCCTGTTTACCGGAAATTTGTTGGCGATACAGTGACTCCGGTTTCCGCTTATCTTGCCCTGAGCGACGGGGGTGAAAAACGCGGTTTTTTGCTGGAAAGTGTTGAAAAGGGGGACCAGATAGCCCGTTATTCTTTTCTTTCCGTTCAGCCCCGGGCCGCGATTTATCTTAAAGATGATCAGCTTACGGTTGAAGGGGAACTTGAACTACCGGACACCGGCGATCCTTTTACTTCGATACAGCAGCTTGCTCGCAGTTGGGACCCTGCTCCCAGTAAAAACCTGCCTGCTTTCACCGGCGGCCTGGTTGGTTATTTCGGTTACGAAACAATAAAATATATTGAACCGACTGTTCCCGTTCATCAACCCGGCGCAGCGGTTCCCTTTCCCGACTGCTGTCTTTATTTTGTTGATACCACGGTTGTTTTTGATCATGTTGAGCGCAGTATCTATCTTGTTGGTCACCTGCACCGGGATAGTAAATTGAGTCTTGAGGAACAGTATGAAAATATAAACAGCCGTCTTGACGACTGGGAGGAAAAACTTTCCCGGAAACCGAAAGTTCCCCCTCTAAGCAAAGTTGCTGCCGGCAAACCAGAGATAAACTCAAATTTTGAAAAAAAAGATTTTGAATCCGCGGTGAGCCGGGTTAAAGAATCGATCATGGCCGGAGAAACTTTCCAGGTGGTGCTTTCCCAGCGGTTTGAACTTGAGGACGGCAATCATCCTTTCAATCTCTACCGCAGTCTGCGCAGCCTGAATCCTTCCCCCTACATGTTTTACCTTGATTTCGAGGATTTCCAGCTTATCGGCGCTTCCCCGGAGATGCTGGTGCAAAAACAGGGGGAAAAAGTTTACACTCGCCCTATTGCCGGAACCCGTCGCCGGGGCAGAGACGCAGCCGAGGACAAAGCGCTGGCCGAAGATCTTCTCTCCGATAAAAAAGAGCTGGCCGAACACACCATGCTCGTTGACCTCGGCCGCAACGACCTGGGCAGAGTCTGCAAACCGGGCACGGTCAAAGTAACCGAGCGTGAACGAATCGAGCGCTATTCCCACGTGATGCACATAGTTTCCGATGTGGAAGGGGAGATAGCCGAAGATTGTGACGCCATTGATGTGCTGAAAGCTACCTTTCCCGCCGGCACGGTAAGCGGCGCCCCCAAGGTCCGGGCGATGCAGATAATAAATGAATGCGAACCCTCCCGCCGGGGCCCCTATTCGGGAGCGGTCTGTTTCTTCAGCTTCAACGGTGATCTCAACAGTTGCATTATTATCAGGACAATAATAAACCAGAAGGACAAGCTATACGTCCAGGCCGGAGCGGGGATAGTGGCCGACTCCAGACCGTCGCGTGAATACGAAGAAACAAGGGAAAAAGCCCGCGCCCTGATGAAAGCCGTCCAGACCCTCCCCACCACCAGTTTCCTCTGAGCCCGGCTTAAATTCCCCCGCGATTCCCTGAGAAATCGGGGATCTTTGATTACCGCCGGGTTTTTGTTTGACAAAAACAATAGTCAGGGGAAACTGAGTCAAATCACGATATTTTTATCCTGAGGTGAGAGGATGAATAACTATAAGATTGTTGTCGGATTAGCGTTACTCGTGGTGGTCGGACTCGGTTCCGGCTGTGCCCGGGGAGTGGCTGATTTGAATATCCAGCAGCAGTCAGCCCAATATGGAAGCCTGGTTACTATGACCGGGGGAACCACATTAGAAACGGCGACGAAGGTATCCGGATTCAAAATGAAAACGGGAACCTCGTCCGCTTATTCCATACTCGGTCTCATTGGTCTGGGTGATGCCTCTATAGGGGCTGCTATGGATAAGGCCCGAATTTCTCAAGTAAAAAGCGTTTCCCATGAGCAGTTCCATATTTTAGGTTTATATGCCACAACCGAGATGATCGTGCGAGGCAAGTAAGACCGGGTTAATTATAACCAAAAGCCACTTTCGGTGAGTTAACACCGAAAGTTGCTTTTGGTTTATTTATCCCGTTAAGTTTTACTTTCCGTTTTTGAG
The DNA here is from genome assembly GCA_046546195.1 of bacterium. Taxonomy (GTDB): domain Bacteria; phylum T1Sed10-126; class T1Sed10-126; order T1Sed10-126; family T1Sed10-126; genus CAYTSZ01. The sequence goes on from JBKGYI010000071.1 coordinate 6,006, forward strand.
GTAATGAAGCCCGAAACCTATTACATACTCCACCCGCTATTTAATCTGTCAAATTAAGTTTTTGTGTTTCTAATGTAATGATTGTGCAAATCAATTATTTTTTCGCTTTCGGTTTTATCACAACCCTTCCACTGCAGGGTGGGAATGATATACCATGTTTCTACAAAAATGCTAAAAAAAGAACTTGACAATCAGCGCATAAAAACGGATAATTAAAGCAGATATTAAGTACTCGAATAGAAGTGTCTTCCCCACACACGTGGGGATTACAAATGGGCTCCCTTCTCTTTCTGCGATTGCGATTATTGTCTTCCCCACACACGTGGGGATTACAAAAGGCTCTTCTTCTTCTATCAAGGTTATCAAGGGGTCTTCCCCACACACGTGGGGATTACAATGACCTCTTCTTTTGGCCACCCGATAGGCGGCGGTCTTCCCCACACACGTGGGGATTACAAAAAGATACGAGAGATTCGGTTGCTTCAAGGCACCAGTCTTCCCCACACACGTGGGGATTACAAACAGCAAGCTCTCCCCACATTCCGACCGATTCGGTCTTCCCCACACACGTGGGGATTACAACAACGCGTCTCGTCAGCTTGCACAGATTATTCCGTCGTCTTCCCCACACACGTGGGGATTACAGACCTAAAGGCAGGCCTTTAACCTGATCGAGAAAACGTCTTCCCCACACACGTGGGGATTACAGGCTTGGCCCAGTGGAATCCTCGCGAAAAATTTTTCGTGTTCCCCACACACGTGGGGATTACAAAATTTTAACTCGCACCCCTCCTGTCCTACCCCGGTCTTCCCCACACACGTGGGGATAAGAGTGTTTTGGTGAGTGGAAGGGGTGAGGA
>JBKGYI010000072.1:0-6853 GCA_046546195.1 bacterium
TGAATTCAAAACCGTAACGTCAACGCCACTGGATTCCCGCTTTCGCGGGAATGACCGTTGGAAGGTTCTGTACTCCGTTTATGTTTTCCGGGGCAAAATTTTTTCATAAATTTTTAGCGCCCTGCTGTCGTAAAGGACAAAACGAATCAACTCCACTGTTTTCAAAGCGGATATCTCGGAAATCACTGTTTCTAAAGCAACTTCCGCCGCTTCCTCCAGTGGGTAACCGAAAGCACCGGTTGAAATAGCCGGAAAACCTATTGATGAAATGTTATTTTCTTCAGCCAGTTTCAACGCCCGACTGTAACAGTTTGCCAGAAGCTTGTCTTCAGGTTTATCCCGCCCGTATACAGGGCCAAGACAATGTATCACGTAATCATTTGGCAAATTAAAGGCTGGAGTTATTACCGCCGCGCCCGGCTTTATCGGTGCATATTTTCGGCCGGCTTCGCTTAATTGCGGGCCTGCCTCCCGGTGCAGGGCACCGGCAACTCCCCCGCCTGGCTGAAGCCGGGCATTAGCGGCGTTCACCACCGCTTCCAAACCGGGCTGATTTACTATATTTCCCTGCAAACATTCAATTACAGCAGAATTAATTTTTATCTGCATAAAAACTCCCCTGAATACGTTATAAGTTAAACACAACTAATTGCTGCCGGTAGCTGCCCATAAAACAGTTTCAAATACAGAGTTCAATGTTTCTTATTTTTTTCGTTTCCCCCGTGAGTTTTCCCGACGCATCTTTATTTTATCTGCAACCGCGAACCAAAAAACTTTAAACTGTAAACTACGACGGGATACAGTTATAATATATCTTCATTGTGACTTTTTCAAACCCCCCGATAACATATTTTCAGGAGAGAATACGATGGATGGACAGATAGCTGATGAAGGTGCCGCTTTAACTTATGGGCCGGTCATACCAATGCTTATGCGCCTGACCGTGCCCATGATTTTCGGAATTGTCAGTCTGGTTGTTTTTCAAATGGCCGACACCTATTTTATCGGCAGGCTGGGAACCAGACCACTGGCGGCTATCAGCTATACTTTCCCGGTTATACTGGTTATAAACAGTATTGCCCTGGGAATAGGGCTTGGCGCCTCGGCGGTAATTTCACGGGCAATCGGAGAAGGTAACCAGGACCGCGTCCGCGTTCTAACAACACACAGCCTCCTTCTTGCTCTGCTAATTGTAGCTGGTTTTGTTTTGGCCGGGCTGCTGACAATCAATCCACTGTTTAGTTTACTGGGGGCCGGCGGAGATATTCTTGTTCTAATCCAGCAATATATGAATATCTGGTATCTGGGGATGATTTTTGTCGTTGTGCCCATGATTGGGAATAACGCAATCCGGGCTACCGGTGATACTTTAACCCCCGGTTTGATTATGGTGATTGCCGCCATAGCTAATATAATTCTTGATCCTCTGTTAATTTTCGGGATTGGACCTTTTCCGCGAATGGGAATAAGCGGAGCTGCCGTGGCTACGGTGCTCGGCCGCTCACTGACTTTTGTTGTCGCTCTTTATATCCTGGCTGTTCGTGAAAAAATGATTCCCTGCCCCGCCTCTACCGTGAAACAAATGCTGCAATCATGGGGAGCTATTTTGCATATTGGGATACCCACTGCTATTTCCAAAATGATCCTGCCGCTGGGGATAGGAATTATTACCCGTCTGCTTTCTTACTACGGTCCGGAAGCGGTAGCTGCTTACGGAGTCGCCTCCCGTATCGAGTTTTTTGGAATGACGGTTATTATTGCTCTGGCTGCGGTCGCCGCACCTTTTGTCGGTCAGAACCGGGGAGCACAACTTTTTGCAAGAATCAGAAAAGGGGTAACCGGCAGTGAACTGTTTTCCATCACCTGGGGCGTAATTTTTGGGATAACAGTTTTTATCTTTGCCCGACCGCTGGCCCTGCTTTTTAACGATGATCCCCGCTATGTAGAGGTTCTCATAACCTACCTGCGTATCGTCCCCCTGTTTTACGGCCTGCACGGAGTAATGCTTATCACCTCCAATGCCCTTAACGTTTTAAAACGCCCCTTCCTGGCCGCGTTTTTAGCCGGAGAAGAAATGTTTGTGTTCTGCATACCACTGGCCTGGTTTTTTTCTTATCTGCTGGGGCCGGCAGGTGTCTTTACGGCGATAAGTATCGCCTTTGTCGCCGCCGGTGTGACCGGGCATTTTATGATAAAAAAAGTAATAAATTATGAGGAAAATTCAGTAAAAAAATAAATTAAATTCATAACCATTTTTTGCTTCGGAAGAAAAACAGCAGTCCGATGGCAATCGCCAGCATTAGTCCCATAATCGCCGGGTAACCCCAGTACCAGTACAGTTCCGGCATGTTATAGGGAGAAGCTTCAGCATCAAAATTCATCCCGTAAACACCGGCGATGAAAGTCAATGGCAGGAAGATCGTTCCTATTATAGTCAGCACTTTCATTATCTCGTTCATCCGGTTGGAAATCGAAGTCATGTGCAGATCAGTAAGTGAGGCGGCCAGCTCGCGATAACCTTCGATTATTTCCAGCACCCGAATTGCGTGGTCGTAAGAATCACGAAGAAAAAGCCGGGTTTCCGGCGAAAAAAACTCCATTTCCTCGCGCTGAAGCTGCCCGATAGTTTCCCGCTGGGCCCAGGCAGCGCGGCGCAGGACCAGCAATGAACGTTTATGTTTGTGCAGTTGCTGTAAATTATCGGGCTCGGTAGCAGCTAATATTTTATCTTCCAGTTCCTCCAGCCGGTCACCTGTTTCCTCAAGAATGGGAAAATACGAATCAACAACAGTATCCAGCAGTGAATAGGCAAGATAATCCGGGCCGCCGGCACGAATCCTTTTTCGCCCCTGGCGCAACCGGCGACGCACCGGATCGAAAACATCCTCTGAAAACTCCTGAAATGTTATCAGGTAATTTTTACCTATAACCAATCCTATCTGTTCTGATTTTAGTTCTTTCCCGCGGTGAATTAAACGCATAATAATAAATAAATGGTCATCGTAAATTTCAAGTTTTGGTCGCTGATACGGGCGCAGTAGATCTTCTATTACCAGCGGATGAATTTTAAATTGAGATTGAATTTCCTTCAGCAGCTCAACATTTTTGAGACCTTTTACGTCTATCCAGGTTACAGTGTTACTATCTATCAATTCACTGAAATCAGCCGCTGTAGCCGCCGGTTTCTCTTCCATTGTCCCGCTGTCGTAATCAATTATATCGATATTGGTGGGATAATACTTATACCCGGGCAGATGTACCGGTTCTCCCGGTAAAGTCTGATTATCACTGTGTTTTACCTCTTCACTGAAAACCATTTAAATCACTCCGGAAATTTATTTTTCATACAGATTTAATCGTATATTTTCTTGAAAACATCTATGGCATGCTGACGGCGGATTTTATGATCAAAAATCGGTTGCGGGTAATTACGACCCAACTCTATCCCGGCTTCACCAAGGCTCTCTTTTGAACAGGTGAAGGGAGCATGTATCTTTTTAGCATCTAACCCGCTCAATTCCGGACAGTAGCGGCGGATAAATTCCCCTTCGGGATCATATTTTTCACTCTGGGAAACCGGGTTGAAAATCCGAAAATATGGGGCGGCATCGGTACCGGTGGATGCGCTCCACTGCCAGCCACCGTTATTGGCGGCAGTATCACCGTCCAGCAGGTGGTTCATGAAATATTGTTCCCCTTCTTTCCAGTGGATCAGACAATTTTTGGTCAAAAACATGGCAACGATCATCCGCAACCTGTTGTGCATCCAGCCGGTCCGATTCAACTGGCGCATTGCGGCATCAATCAGCGGGTAGCCGGTATTTCCGCTCTTCCACGCTTCCAGCCAATCGGGATGAGTTTCCCATTCCACGGCATTATATTTTTCTTTAAAATTGGAATCAACGACCCTCGGGAAGTTGGCCAGCACCTGGAAATAAAAATCACGCCAGATTAACTGGTCAATAAAAGTTTCCACTCCCCGGGCCCTGCTAAACCCGGTCAGACATTCGCGGGCCTCATGATAAAGTTCGCGAACCGAAATAACCCCGGCCCGCAGATAGGGAGACAGCCGCGAGGTTCCCTGTTTTTCGGCGGGTAAATCGCGATTTTTATCATAATTTTCGAGCCCCTCTTTCCTGAATTCAGCCCAGCATTTCAGGGCGGCGCGGCGGCCCGGCTGCCAGTTTGTATCTGTCAGCCCTGTTTTCAGCCCCAGCTCTTTGACTGTCGGTATTTCACCGGCTTTAATATCAGTTTTGGCAAAACAGGTCACAGTAGCAACAACTTTTTGTTTTTGAAGTCCTTTCCAGCGCCGTGAATAGGGCGTGAATACTTTGTAGGGAGTTTGCTGGCGGGTTAAAATTTCTTCTTTTTCAAAAAAAACAAGGTCTTTGAATGTCCTGACTTCACAGCCTTTTTTTTCAAGTAAATTTCGTACTTTACGGTCACGGCTGATTTCATAAGGTTCATAACTGCGATTCCAGCAAACAGCCTCCGGTTTGAGCTGCTTGAGTAACTTTTCAAAAACTTCCGTTTGCTCACCACAGCGGACAATTAACTCGCCCCCCTCTTCCCTGACCTGTTTGCGAAGCAAACGCAGGCAATCCAGATGAAACTGAAGCCGGTCACCACAGGAATGGTTCCACTGCCGGTGGGCGGGGTCAACAATATAGACGGCAAACAGCCTGTCAGCCGTTTCGCTTGCAGCTTTCAGCCCCCTGTTGTCAGTCAGCCGCAAATCACGCCGAAACCAGAATAAAACAGTATTCAAGTCAAACACCCCGAACAGTTAGAAAATTTTCAAAATATCAGAATAACTGGCAGTCGCGCGGGTCATCGAGGAGTGATTGCGTTCTGGCAAAGAGCGGCATCGGCCAGGGTCAGGGCCGCGGCAGCTTCCACTATAGGGACGGCGCGGGGTAAGACGCAGGAGTCGTGGCGACCGGTAGCCTGCAGAGTGACTTCTTCGCCGGCCCGGTTGATTGTTTTTTGTTGTTTATTAATCGTGGGTACCGGTTTGAATGCAACTGAAGCGAGAATCGGCATACCGTTTGAGATACCACCCTGGATCCCTCCGCTGTGGTTTGTTTCGGTTTTTATTTCACCGTTTCTGTTTATGAAACTGTCATTATGCTGATCGCCCTTCATCCGGGCGGCAGAAAACCCGCTGCCGATTCCCACACCTTTGGCTGCGGGGATGGAGAGCAGGTGGTGGGCAAGTACGGCGTCCAGTTTATCAAAAACCGGCTCTCCCCAGCCGGCCGGACAGCCACGGGCGATAAGTTTAATAACACCACCCAGGGAATTGCCCTCCTTTTTTGCCTGCCTGATCTTTTTTTCCATTTCTTTCGCCGTCTTTTTATCGGGGCAGCGCACAGGAGTTGTGTCCACAGCGCTGCGGGTGAGCGCGGCAACATCTTGTTCGGGGGCAACAATATCATGGACACTGTGAACCCAGGCAACTATTTCAACACTAAAATTTTCAGCAAGCCACCTGCGGGCCACCGCGCCGGCGGCGACCCGGGCCAGGGTCTCGCGAGCACTGGCCCGCCCTCCGCCCATCCAGTTGCGGCAACCATATTTTTTTTCATACGTAAAATCAGCATGAGAAGGGCGATAAATATCCTTCAGATCCTCATAATCTTCCCGGCGCGAATCACTGTTTTCAACCATCATTGCCAGCGGCGTACCGATAGTTTTTCTCTCGAAAACCCCGCTCATTATCCTCACCCTGTCTTTTTCCCGGCGTGCTGTTGTTAAATCCCCCTGCCCGGGCCGGCGACGGTCCAGTTCCTCCTGGATATCCTTTTCTGAAATTTCAAGCCCCGGAGGAACCCCGTCAATAACAACGCCAATGCTATTACCGTGACTTTCCCCCCAGGTGGTTATTTTAAAAAATTTACCGATCGAGTTGCCGGCCATGATAGTTCTCCTTTCAGAAACATATTTGTATCTTGTTTGTGATTTTTATATAGAAAGGTTACAAGTAAACATAAAGAGAATAAAGAGTTTCCCGGTTAGAATTTTATTTCAAAAGCAGCGCCATTATCAGTATTAAGCATCTCGAATTCACCGTTGAGTTGATTTTGGGCCAGGCTGGAAACAAGCTGGAGACCCAGGGAATCAGATTCCTGAAGATCAAAATTTTCGGGGAAACCACTTCCGTTATCTTCGACTAAAAGTCGGTATTTAGTCTCCTCACTTTCATCAAGCTTAAACTCAAGATTAATTTCACCACCATTTTCATCAAAAGCATGCTGCAGAGAATTGGAAATCAGCTCGTTTATGATCAACCCGCAGGGAATTGCCTGATCTAAAACAAGAGCTTCGTTATCAGCTTCGATATTAATTTTTATGTTGTTATCATGCGCGCCGTAGCTATGTAATAAATCTAAAACGAGATTTTCAAGATACGGAGCAAAATCAATCTGGTCAAGGGACTGGCTGCGGTAAAGTTTTTCATGGACAAGAGCCATGGCATGAACCCGGTCCACACTCTGCTGTAAAATGGCGTGAACCCGGGGGTCATGGCTGCGCATGGCCTGCATTTCAAGCAGACTGACAACTACAAATAGATTGTTTTTCACACGGTGATGAGTTTCCTTAAGTAACGTATCTTTTTCAGACAGTGACTGTTCCAACTGCTGCTGGGTCTGTTTTAACTCGGTAATATCCAGCAAAATACCATCAACGTAATCTGTCCCGGAATTATCATAAGAAACTACCTGACCGTTTTCGCGGATCCATTTTATTTCTCCGAAACGAGTTATCATCCGGTAAATAATATCATACTGCCCCCCGGCCACGGCCTCTTTTACTTTCTGTCGGTCATCGGGATAAATCAACTGCTGAT
>JBKGYI010000073.1:0-6840 GCA_046546195.1 bacterium
CCGGCGAGGGAAATCTGGAGCCAGGGGAAACTTCAGCTGCCAGTGACTTGTTGATCGGTCAGTCCGAGGTCTCTCCGGACCAGGAGAATCTTCTTTTTCAGAGGATAAGTTTTTTACAGACCCTGTTGGACACAATTCCACTTCCCGTATATTTTAAAGACGATCGTTTGAGGTTCCTCGGTTGCAACCGGGCATATGAAGAGCTCACCGGTTATTCGGAGGAAGACATTTTATTTAAAACGCCAGTCGAGGTTTTTAGCAAAAAATATGCTGAAAAAGAGGAAAGCAAAGATAAAAAACTGCTTACACACCCCGGCCAGCAAGTTTACCAGGATCAAATAGAAAACCGCTGGATTGGCAAAAAAGAGGTTGAGATTCACCGGGCAACATTTAATGTGGAATCAGGGCAACCCGGTGGAATTATTGGTGTGATCATGGATATCACAGATCGAAAACGTGCCCGTCGCCGTCTTGAAAAATTAAACAGCTGTTTTCTCTCTTTTGACGCCGACGCAGGGGCCAATATACACCGCCTGCTGGCCCTCGCCGTCGACTTGCTCGACGGCGAGGAAGCACTTTATTTCAGTCGCTCTGTTGAAGCTAAAGCCGAGACCAGGCTTATTTCCACTTATCAGAAAGACAAAAACAAACTCCTGAGCTGCCCGGTTTTAAGCGGTGTTTTAAATCAATGCCTGCAAAAACCGGAAGTTAAGGTCAGGTTTCACCCCGGCGATGAATTTGAGCACTGCAATGAGCCTGCAGCTGATTTTTGTGCCGATGTAAACTCGTGTCTGACCTATCCTCTTAAGGGGAATAAAAAAGAAGGGGTTCTGTGTATAGTTTACAGTAACAATTATGAGATAGATTCTGAGAAGAAACGTATTTTAGAACTGATAACAGCAGCAATTTCAGTGGAGGAGAAAAGAGCTTCTGCAGAAAAAGAACTGGCGGAAAGAAAAAAATTACTATCCGGTCTTGAAAAAAGCGAGCGAAAGTTCCGACAGATGGCGGAAAATGTACGAGGTGTTTTCTGGTTGTTTGCCGAAGATTTCGATCACCTGGAGTATGTTAATTCCCGGGTCGTTGAGCTTTTCAGGATTACGCCGCCCGAACTATATGAAACCCCCTGGTTATTTTTAAATCATCTTGTTGAAGAAGATCGGATTAAAATAAAAAAAGCGATGAAAAAAGTTTCTGAAGGAGAGATAGTGGAAATTTCTGGCCGAACAAAAGATGAATTTGGTGGTCGCTGGCTCCAGTTTAATTTTTCTCCGATCACCAATTTAAAAGGAGAAATTATCTGGCTGGCCGGTTTCGTAAACGATGTCACCGAACAGAAAAAAATCCGCCAGGAACTTGAAGAAGCTCATCGAAAGCTTAAAGAAAAAACAGCAATGATGATTCAAAACGAAAAAATGACCGCCCTCGGGGAGCTTACTGCAAGCGTGGCTCATGAGTTAAACCAGCCCCTGAATGTTATAAATATTATTGCTCAATCTTTGCAGAGAGAACTGGATAAAGATTCACTCTCTATGGAAGACCTGCAAGATGATCTGAAGGATGTTGTCGGCCAGGTCAGCAAAATGGCAGAAATAATCGACCACATGCGGATCTTTTCACGACGCAGCGAGGGGGATGTCAAACGAGAGGTAAAGCTTAATGAACTGTTAGAAGGGGTTTTTAAATTCGTTGGCCAGCAGCTTCGTAATCATGAGATCCAGCTTATAAAAGATTATGCCGAAGATATGTCTTCGCTTCGGGGTGATCCGATACGTCTCGAGCAGGTATTTATGAATCTGATAACCAATGCCCGCAACTCCCTGGATGAAATCGACCGCGAAGAGAAAATAATAGAGGTCCGGACCTATGAGTTAAAAGCAGAAGAATCTCCGCTGAAAAAGAGATCAGCGGTTGTTGAAGTTAAAGACAACGGGCCGGGAATACCTGAGAAGGTGAGAGAGAAGATTTTTGAACCATTTTTTACCACCCGGGAACCGGGCAAGGGCACCGGCCTGGGTTTATCGGTTTCCAACGAAGTGGTTGAAGAACATAATGGCCTTATGGAACTGGAAAGCCAGCCCGGGCGAGAAACTGTTTTTAAGGTTATCTTACCCGTTGAAAACAGCCACCAAAATACTGAATAATCCTTGAATTCAGTAAGTTCATCCAAATTCATTAAATTTTTTGATAAAATATAAAAACAAAATTTCCGGAGGACAGTTAGATGCCCGATATTAAAGTGCTTGTTATTGAAGATGAAAAAGTGGCCCGCAAGCAGCTGGCCCGGTTTGTGGAGCAGCAGGATTTTAAAGTTTTTAAGGCCGGTGATGGCAAAGAAGGTCTGGAAATGTTTGAAGAACATCAGCCGGAGATAGTCATTACCGACCTGAAGATGCCCCGGCTGGATGGTCGGGAGGTTCTGCGCTCTATTCGCAACAGCTCTTCCCGAACCCAGGTTATTGTTATCACCGCGTTTGGAACCACTGACACTGTTATTTCGGCGATGCGGGAGGGGGCACTCGATTACATAAAAAAACCCATCGATCTTGACCAGCTGGAAGTAGCCCTGGGGCGAGCCTGCCATAATCTGCAGGAAATGAGTGAAATTCCTCCTTACCCCACTGTTTTGCTGGCCGAAGATGATGATATCACCAGGAAAAAGCTTGCCGGATTGCTGCAAAAAGAAGGCTGGCAGGTTACTACAGCATCCGACGGATCGGAAGCTGTAGAAAGCTTCAAAAAATCTAAAATTGATCTTGTGTTGCTGGATATTAAGATGCCCGGAAAATCCGGCCTGGAAGCACTGCACGATATGCGCAGGCAGACGGGGGATTTTGAAGCCATAATTTTAACCGGCTACGGTGACGAAGAAAACGCCACCACAGCCCTGCGGGATGGGGCGCACAACTTTATCCGTAAACCGATCGATCTTGACCAGCTTGTGGTTGCCGCCGCTAAGGCTTTGGAAACACTGAAGATGAAACGTGCGCTTCGCTATCGAAGCCGGGAGCTGGAATTGACCCGGGAAATAATAGCCCGCATCACCGGCGAAAAGGAAATAATAATAGATGCCCGTGATCATACCCAGCCCGAAGCACAGCAATTTGCCCGTGATATGCTGGAAGCCCTGCCGCTGGAGCTGGTAGTTGTCGAGAATGATTTTTCCCTGCTTTATGGCAACCGTTGGGCCGGCCGGGAAGCAAGCGAAAAACCGTCTAAAATAGATATTGGTTTCTTAGAAGAACTGATTCCGGGAGATCCGGATGAATCCCAGCTGAGAGAAGTTCATGAGGCCATAAAGAATCATTTTGCAGCTTCGCCCGGGGAAGTAAGGAGTTTAAAAACGGCGACTGCGGAAATTTCTATTACACCGGTAAAGTTAATTACAGAAAGCGGTTACAATAAGGTAATGATTGTTGCTGTGCGGGAGGTTTAACACTTATGGAAGAACATAATGCCGTGTTAATTGTTGATGATGACAGGGTGATACGTGAGCAGTTGTGCAATGAGCTGTCTCGCAATTATTTTAAAACTTACCAGGCGATCAGCGGGGAAGAAGCACTTGATATTTTCGATAAAAAAGATGTCGATATCCTTCTTCTTGATATAAAACTTCCCGATACGGATGGTCTTGAGGTGCTGAAAAAAATAAAGGAAAGGGATGGGGAGTGCCAGGTGATTGTGATAACCGGCTACGGCAACCAGGACCTGGCAATAAGTTCCCTGCGTAACGGAGCGATAGATTATATTGAAAAACCGGTTGACATGGAGCAGTTTAAAGCCGCCCTGGGCCGCGCCCAGGAGCAGCTTTCCAAGAAAAAAGAGCTTTCCTATCAGGAGACTGTGCTGGTAATAGACGATGACAAAGACGTACTGAAAAGGCTGCAGAAAACCCTGCAGCGGGAGGATTATGAAGTATTTGCGGCAACGTCGGGCGAAGAGGGGCTGGAGATTGTTCGTAAAAACAAGGTAGAAGTTATTGTTGTTGATTACCGGCTGGGTGATATGGAAGGTCCGCAAGTGCTCAAAAAAGTCCGGGAGATGTTTGAGGATATAGAAGGAATTATCATTACCGGTTATGGGAAAGAAGCGATTGCCGTTAAGGCCCTGCGCTCGGGAGCACATGATTATTTAACGAAACCTGTAAACCTGGATGAACTTTTGTTTGCGGTTGAAAATGCCATTGAAAAGATAAACCTCAAGCGCAACAGACTTTACCGCCAGCGAGAACTGAAGTTATCCTCCCAGATCAAAGAAAAGATGCACCATGAACTGGAAAAGCAGATAGAGAATCGAACAAAGGAGCTGGAGCGCACCCAGGCGGAGCTGTTCCAGACCTCGAAGCTGGCTACTCTCGGTGAGATGCTGGCCGGGCTTGCTCATGAAATTAACCAGCCCCTGGGGGGGATCGAACTTGTGGCCGGTCATTTACGCAAGTTGAAGGAGCGTGATGCGCTTACGGAAGAAAATTTAGAGCTGGGTCTTGAGGATATTGAATCTTCCGTGGAGCGAATGTCACGGGTTATAAAACATATCAGAACTTTTGCCCGCCAGGATTCCCTCGAATTTCAGGAGGTTTCAATTCCGGAAACCATTCGGGCGGCTATGAGCCTGATTAATGAGCAGCTTCGGTTGCATGAGATTGAAGTGATTGAAGACCACGATGATGAGCAGCCCCGGGTGGACGGTGAACCCTATCAGCTTGAACAGGTCTGGATAAATATTATCACCAATGCCCGAGATGCCCTGGATCAAAAGGGTGAGAAGCTGGCTGAACGGAGAGAAAAATTCAGCAAAAAATTAGAGATAAGCACGGAATACCTGGAGAAAGAAAATCAGGTAAGGGTTAGATTTGAGGATAACGGCTCCGGAATGTCCGGCGAAGTTTTAAATAAAATGTTTGATCCCTTCTTCACCACCAAAGAGGTTGGAGAATCAACCGGTCTCGGTCTTTCGATAAGCTACGGTATAATCGAAGACCACGGTGGTAAATTCGAGGTAAAAAGCAAAAAAGGCGAAGGGACCACGGTAGATGTATATCTCCCCCTGCGCCAGGAAACAGACTGAGGAAAAGAGAAAAAGCAAAATTAAGGTCAAAGGCTTTTTACCACGGAGGGCACAGAGGGACACGGAGGAAAGACAAAATCAAAGTCAAGAGCTGGAACCACGGATGAACAGCTAAGATGAAGAGGCGAAATGTCAAACCCGATATTTTGGCTGGCGCGATAGCGACAGCTTATCGGACTTTCAGTCCGATAAGTATGGTGGAACATATATCGTAAAAACAAAATAAATTTTCTTTTTACGATATACGTCCCACCTGACCAAAATATAAAAACGTCAAATGACCCCTTGATGCTGGTTAAGGGTTGTGGTTCAAAGATGTGATCCGTGGTTTCTGGAGTTGAATTTACCTATAAAAATGTTTTAGATTAACCTCTGTGGTAAAGGAAGTTGCGAGTTGCAAGTTAAAAGCAGTTCAATGTTCAAGGTTTTGAATTTACTTATATAAATGTTTTAGATTTACCTCTGTGTTCCTCTGTGCCCTCTGTGGTAAACAGGTTTTGAATTTGACTTAATAACATCAAAAGTTGTATCCCTGTGGTAAACCAGATTTTGAATTTGATGTTCAACCGTAAACCGTAAACCAAAAACCAAAAACTACCGCGGCTAAAGCCGCTGTTCAGGAGGTATTTAAGTGGCAAAGTCAGTATTGGTTGTCGACGACGAAGAGATTATACGCCGACGTGTCGGTGAATTGCTTGAACTTGATGGGTATATTGTTTTTAAATCCCGTGATGGTTCCGAAGCACTTGAAATATGTCGATCTTCGAAGCCGAACGTTGTGCTACTCGATCTTAAGATGCCCGGGATTAGTGGTATAGATGTTCTGAAGCAGATAAAAAAAGATTTTCCTGAAATAGAGGTAATCATTATCACCGGCCACGGCGGGGTTGATACTGCTATCCAGGCCCTGCGCGAGCATGCGTTCAGCTATATCCAGAAACCGGTTGATTATGACGAACTGGAAATTGAGGTGCGCCGGGCTATCGCCCAGCAGACTATGCGTCGCAAGCTGGCTCAGTCGGAAAAACTTGCTGCCGTCGGGGAGATGGCTGCCGGAATAATGCATAGCATCAATAATCCGAATGCTTTCATCATGGGGAACATAGATTTTCTTGAAAAAGCCTGGGAAAAAGTTGTGGAAACAAATCAAACAATGGAGTTTCCTGTCGGTCTTGCCGAGGAGATACCGGCTGCTCTGAGAGCGATGCGCCGAGGAACCTGCCGGATACGAGATATTGTCCAGAAAATAAAACTTTTTTCACGCCGTGAGTTTGCTCCTTCCCACCAGGAAAAATTTCCGCTTATTCCGGTGATTAAGCAGAGTGTTGAGATGGCCGAGGGCAGTCTTGAAGAGGCTTCGCCTATCAAACTTGAACTGCCGGAAAAAAAAGAAGAAGAAATTATTATCTCCGCTAATTCCGGTGAAATAGAGGAAATGATTACCAACCTGCTTGATAATGCAGCCGATGCCGTAGAAGAAATGGAAAACGGAGAACCTGAAATAATTTGCCGTTTATCACTGGATGATGAGGAGGATACAGTGCAGCTTGCAGTCGTGGATAATGGTCCCGGAATTCCGGCCAGTATAAGAGATAATATTTTTGATCCATTTTTCACCACCAAGCAGACCGGCCGGGGAACCGGTCTCGGTCTAACTATAAGCCAGGGAATAGTAAAAAGAGCCGGTGGCGAGCTTGCCCTGGAAACCGCTTCCGGTTTCGGCACAAAAATAACTGTAGAATTTCCTCTGGCGCAATAGAGCGGGGAAAGGCT
>JBKGYI010000074.1:0-6807 GCA_046546195.1 bacterium
AAGAAATGATAGAGGCACATGACGGTGAAATATATTTTAGAAAACAGAAGTTTGACTGTTTCAGCAATCCTAACCTTGTTGTTGCCCTGGAAGAAATTATTAACCCCGCTCACATCGTGGTTTTCGGAGTAGCCCTTGACGTCTGTGTTAAATCTGCCGTTGAAGGGTTCCTTGATCATGATTATAGGGTTTCTGTAGTTAAAGATGCCTGTCGGGCAATAGATCCCGAAACGGGCCGGCGGCTGTTGAAAAATTGGGAACAAAGAGGAACTAAAATAATTAGTACCAACCAGCTTCCTGTCTGAAAAAGCTGCCTCGAAAATTACTGAACAAGCGAAGACGAACGTTCCTCCGGGTGGGGGAGACCGTCGGTGGACGGACTAAATCTTCAGGTCCATAACATCTCCTTTACCCTCCAGGTCAGGAGGTGGCTTTTTTTCTTCTTCCTCTTCAATCTCCGGCGCCTGGCTGCGGCGTCGGGCAAAATAGCCGGCTCCCCCCTGGCCACCACCTTCTTCATCGATATCCCTGGCCGCGGCGGCCTCGTTTGCACTGTTAACAGAGTCTTCCTGACTTTCCTGTGCTATTTTCCTGGCGGTTGCGGCCCGGGCTTCGGCAGGGGATTTTTCGACACGGTCCGCGTGGCGGGCCGCCCGACCCTCCTGCATAAACAATACCTGAAGATCCATGGGAGTAACCATTTTTATCACCCGTTTTAGCGCCAGCTTACATTATAGAACCAGCCTCCATCAATCAGTCCCTACTTTCCACCATTAATGTTATCGACATAATTTCATAAATACTTAACAAAAAACTGTGAATTATTATTCATTTTTATCGTGACGACCTCTATATGGCGGTGTATCGGGTTTTAAAAGGTGTTAAATTAAATACAGGGGAGATGCTTGCGCGACAGGAGGAAGGTCAGGGGAGGTTAAGAATTATTTTCAGGTGCTGCAGGAGACTGCGGCGGGTTTCTTCCGGTTTTATCACATTATCTATGTACCCTTTGCGGGCTGCTTCCCAGGGATCGCCGAACTGGTAAAGTTCATTGCCTTCGTGTTTGCTTTCTGTAAGGGCGATTTCAGCTCCCGGCCAGGCCAGCACAACATCCACACCCAGACCGTCCGACCCCATAACAACATATGAAGCATCATAGGATTTGCGGGTTATTAAAGTAAGAAGTGGCACTGTCGCCCGCGAATAGGCGGCAAGAAGTTCCCCGGCCCGGCGAATCAGTCCCCGCCGTTCCTGATCGGCGGCCGGTAAAAAACCGGGAAGGTCGACCAGGGTAATTACCGGCAGACTGAAACGATCACAAAAATCTATGAACGAAGCTAATTTTTCAGTTGCCCGCACATCCAGTGTCCCGGCACGATAACGGGGCTGATTGGCTACAACCCCGACAGAGCAGCCACCAAGCCGGGCAAAACCGGTCACTGCATTCCGGGCATAACGTGATTTTAACTCCATAAAACTTTGTCCGTCAAATACCGCTTTCAAAACATTTTTAACATCATAGGGTTTGGTTTTATCGGCCGGAACAAGATCGGTAAGCGCTTTTGAACTCTGGGGTGGTTTTGATGTCAATATAAATGATCGTTCATGGCAATTGTCGGGTAGATAGTTCAGACACCGAACAACCTGCTCAAGGGCCTTGTTTTTACTCTCGGCGTATACATCGACAATAGCCTGCCCCCCTTCCGGGCCGGGAATTGCCTGTGATGGCTGCTGTCCGGCAAAATCAATTGTTTCTCCATTATCAACCGCAATCACTATATCGCTTAATCCCGGGAAAAAACAGGCGGTCTGCCGGCATTTGCCCAATAAAACACTGATTCTGGGGATCTTGCCCTCGCAGCGGGAAAAAGCGTGAAAAACAGCCACAGACTCAGCCAGCGCCGCGAGACCGCCGGCTTCGTTAATACCCATTGAATCTACTAATATTATGAGCGGCAGTTTATATTCGAGGGCTCTTTTTATCAACCTGACGATTTTGCGCGAACCACTAGCTGAGAGTGTCCCCGAATTAACCGAGGGATCAAGACCTATCAGAGCAACCCGGCGGTTATTTAGCAACCCGAAACCACAAACTGCCGAATCCCCGGGAGGAACTTCCCCAATATCAGCAGCGCTCGATTCTGCCCCGCCCAGCGGTTCGAATTCACAAAAGGAGTCGGAATCCAGCAGCGCAGCAAGTAACTGGCGCAACTCCGAACTGTCTTTTTTTTCTACTTTTTCTCTAAAAAGAGCCAGTATCTCCTCGGGACTGCGATCGGCAAAACCATTGCCGTAGTTCACTGTTTCTTCGCCATGGTTTTTTTCTATAGAATTTTCTGCTCTGGTTTTTTCTTCTTTATCCATTGGATTCCCTTAAATAAAAGTGTAGGCAATCAATATAATAGCCAGTGCAATAAGTAAGGTAACAATAACGACCCAGTTTTTTTCCAGAAAGTCAACCGGATCCATTTTTTCGGTTTTAAAGGCGCGCATAGCCACTGTTTCTGGCGGCACCAGCAAACTCATGTCTTTTCCACAGCGGGCGACACCAAAAACACCCTGGGCGAACTGAACAACCAGTTTCATTGTTCCCGCTTCAGTTGTTTCCCTGGCTACCAGCCGCGCGGGTATAAGACCGCTTCCATCGCGCCTTTTATTAAGCGGCTTCACAAACTTCACATTTTCACCGGTAACATTACCGAGGTCAACGTAAATAAGATCCCCGATCTGAATCCGGGCAAGGGGAACTCCCTTTACAGGATTAATTTCGATTTCACAGGGTATCTCGTATCTTTCTTCCTCATCTTCCTGGGCCTCAGTGGGAGTGGTATCGGCGATATCCTCGATCTGCCGCGAAACGACCGGCTGCAGGCTTAAAACTGGAGAGCGAACATCCAGACTATCGCTTAGAATCGCCGCAATTGCCGGTTCGATTTCCCCCAGGTCGCCGGCCTCGATTGCTCTTCGTAGATGAGATTCCTGATCTGAGAGAGCGTTGTCGAGAGCTTCCTGGAAAATATCAGTGTTTCCCCCCATCTTAGTACCTGATTTTAATTCCAGACTCAACCGCTCGGCAAACTGACCGGGATCGATATCCAGCGGCAGCTCCATAAGGTTATCGGCACCGGCTACAATTGCATAACAGCTTGGAGCACTTTTTTCGATATAGTTCCACTGAAAGAAAAGAAAACCGCCAAATTTATTTCCGCCATCCATAAACTTTCCCTTAACAGAAAGTTTATGCGGTTCCAGAAGCTGCATGGCATAATCCTGATCCCCCTCAGCTACTTCCCAGGCCTTTTCTGCCAGCTTAGGTGGGGCTCCGGCGCTATCGACAAACTCCTGTTTGGTCATAGAATACCCTCCAGATTAAAAACGCTTAAAATGTTTCGTTGCTAATAACCAGTTTATAGTATACTTCAATTTATCGCAATTATAACAGATAATGGCTCGGTATACAGGATAAAGCCACTAAAAATCGGGGGGATCTTAATTATCTTGTTCTCTCCGAATCCACTTCCCCTAAAACTCGATTTTCCGGCAGCTTTCCGCCGAATTTGTCACCGCACCTCCGGACTTAATGGTTATGTGCCCCGGTAGGGCAGTCATATCGTCGGTTTTCCACAATTCATGGGAATTACGGCTTTCGGTTTAAAATTTTAAGTCCGAGGGCTGTGAGTGGCAGGTTCCGGGCAGACCGGGAGAGGTGAGGAGTGAGGAGGGAGTTGCGGAGAGTGCGTGTTTCTGGTTTGTGCCCGTCCGTTTTGAAAACAGGGGGAGATTAAAGCGGTCATTCGAGAAAATTATTGTTAAAATTAAGGTAATATTACTCTGAAACATTTTTGTGGTGGAGAAGAGTTGAGTGCGAGAAAGTTTTTGGGTAATTTTTTTGCTCTGATTTTTGTTGGGAGTTTTTAGCATGGAAAAACTTGCCTATCTTCACGCTCACAGCGAATATACCCTGCGGGATGGCTGCATGAGTTTGAAAAACTATCTCGCCCGGCTGGAAGAGGCCGGTTACCGCCAGGCGGCGCTTACCGACCGGCATAACCTTTTTGGTGCTTTTAAATTTCACCAGCAGGCGATGGGCCGCGGGATAAAACCGGTTATTGGTATTGATTTACGGCTGCAAAAAGGCAACATTGAAGCTGATACGGGCAGTGCTGACTTTTTGCGGGTTTATGTTGAAAATCGTCGCGGCTATAAAACTTTAAGTAAACTGCTCAGTGAAAGTTTTCGAGAGCGCCGCGAAATCCCTGCGGTTGACATTGACCTGCTGGCGGAACATAGCGAGGGGTTGTTTTTCCTGGGTCCGGACCTTCCCGGAGCGGCGCGGCCTCCGTTCAGTTGTGATGAGCAGCGCTTGAGAAAAAGGATTGAAAACTGCAGGTTGTTGTTTGGAGATAGATTTTATGTTGAAATCCCGCTTTATGGTCCGTTGAACGAGCGCCATAAGAAGATTCTTAATGCGGCAGCCGAACTTTCCTGCCCGGCAGTGTTTACCAATCCCGCTTTTTATCCGCGGGCGGCCGATTATGAACTTTTACCGCTGCGTATTGCGGTTCAAACAAATACAAAACTGGTGGAATTGCCGGACATACCAGTTCACCGGCGCAACCAGTGGGTTATCGGGAAAGAGGATTTACAAAAATGGGCCGCTGATTATCAACAGCCGTTAAAAAATGGCGGTGAGCTGGCCGCTAAATGTTATTTTGAGTTTGATACCGCCAGTATGCGGATGCCTGTTTTCAAAAAGGATGCTAACAGCTCGGAGGTTATTGAAAATCTTTGCCGCACCGGACTTGATAAACGCGAGATAGAAGCGTCAGATGAGGAGATCGAGCAGCGGCTTCAGGATGAGCTTAAAGTTATTCGCAACATGGGGTTTTGTGATTATTTTTTAATTGTCGCCGATATAGTGGGGCAGGCTAAAAAACGCGAGATAATGGTTGGCCCGGGCCGCGGCAGTGCGGCAGGCAGTCTGGTTTCATATCTGCTCGGAATTACCGACATTGATCCTTTTCAATATGATCTTATTTTTGAACGGTTTTTAAACGATCAGCGGCGTGAAATGCCCGATATCGATCTTGATTTTGCTGACCGCCGGCGGGGGGAAGTTATAGAATACATAAAGCAGCGTTTCGGGCCGGAAGCGGTTGTCCAGATAATAACTTTTGGCCGGATGAAGGCCCGTAATGCCCTGCGTGCTGTTGGGAGAATCCGAGGTGAGACGCAGCGGGAAATAGATCGCTTTGCTTCTTATCTGCCGGAAAACAGCAGTGAACCGCTGCGGCGGATTAAGGACCGGGTTGAACAGATCAGCATGTTGATCGGCAGTGATTCAGATAAAAAAGAATGGTTTGAACAGGCCTGTTTGCTGGAAGGGCTGGTTCGCAACGCTTCCACGCATGCGGCCGGTGTATTGATTGGGGAGGAGCTGATTTGCGAGGAGCTTCCACTTTACTACCCGGCCGAAGACAATCCGTCCGCTGTTTCGCAGTTTGACATGTATGATGTTGAGAAACTTGGATATTTAAAACTGGATATACTTGGATTGACGACACTTACCTTGCTGGAGTGGACGCTCGAGAGGATTTCTCCCGGCGAGCGGCCGTCTCTCGATCGTATTCCCGACGCCGACGAAAAGACTGTTGACCTGCTGGCAGAAAAATCATTAGAAGGTGTGTTTCAGTTTGAGACCGCCGGTAACAGGGAACTGGTTCGCAAAATGAAACCGGAGAATCGCAAGGATATAGTTGATTGTATTGCTCTTTACAGACCCGGACCCCTGCAGTCAGGTATGGTTGATTCATATTTAAAAAGGCGCCGCGGCGAGGAGGATGTGCAGTATCTGCATCAGGATCTGGAAGCGATTCTTGCCGATACTTACGGTCTGATAATTTATCAGGAGCAGGTTATGGCCATTGCCCGTGAAATAGGTGGTTTTAGCTGGTCGAAAGCGGATCTAATGCGGAAAGCGATGGGCAAGAAAAAAGCGCAGTTGATGACCTCGCTGCGCCGTGAATTTATCGAGGGAACGGTTGCGAATGGTTATGAAAAAAGTTTTGCTGAAGAACTTTTCGGGATGCTGGATAATTTCGCCCAGTATGGTTTCAACCGCTCGCACAGTGCCGCTTACGGGGAAATAACTTATCGCACCGCATATCTGAAAGCGCATTATCCGGTCCCGTTTTACGCGGCGTTGTGCTCGGTTAAAAAAGACAACCGTGACCGTCTGGCCAGAATTTACGCCGAGATGCAGGAGGATGGGATTCAACTTTTGATTCCTGATATCAATGCCTCGGGGGTTCTGTTTGAGGTGGAGGGAACTTCTGTTCGTTACGGACTGAGTGCGATTAAACACGTGGGCGAAGCCCTGGCCGAAAAGATAGTTGAGATTCGTGAAAAGAAACCTTTTGAGTCGGCTGCTGATTTTGTTAGAAGGCTGCCGCCGGAGGTTCTCAGGCTTGCTGTCTTTCAGTCACTGGTGGCATCCGGTTGTTTTGATTCGCTGGGTGAATCAAGATCAAAGCTGCTGAGCGGCGCCGAACAGATTCTTGCCCGAGGAGCGCAAAAATATCGGGAACTGGAAGCCGGGCAGGAAGTTCTTTTTGAAAAAAAAGAAAAACTGCCGCCGGCCAGCGAGGAAAACTGGGATGATAGCCGGTTGGCCCGTGCCCAGAAAGAAGCGATAGGATTTTTTCCTCAGAGGCATCCCCTTGAAAAATATGAGGTATTATATCCATTCGCCTGGCCGGGAAAAATCGAAAAGTTCCTGGAAACCCAGTCCTTTACTTCTGCTCTGGC
>JBKGYI010000075.1:0-6779 GCA_046546195.1 bacterium
AGACGAACACATATTAAAAGGAGGATATCATGATTAAAGGATTGATTTTTGATTCCCACTATGATTCCTACGAGGGAGCTGTTGTTTACCTGCGGCTGCTGGAGGGGACGGTGAAAAAGAATACCAGGGTGCGGATGATGCGTGCCGGTCGTGAGTATGACGTCACTTCCGTGGGGGTGTTCAGTCCGCGTATGGAAAAAAATGAGCAGCTTTGTGCCGGGGAGGTTGGATATCTGCTGGCCGGGATTAAATCCGTCGGCGACATAAAAATCGGTGATACGGTCACCGGTGCGGAGAATCCGATCCCTGCTGCTGAGGTGTTGCCCGGCTACCGGGAGGTCAAACCGATGGTTTACTGCGGTTTTTATCCTGTCGACGGCGAACGTTACGAGGAAATGCGTGACGCTCTGCAGAAACTGGCCCTGAACGATGCAGCCCTTGTGTTTGAACCATCCAGTTCCACTTCCCTGGGATTTGGTTTTAAATGTGGTTTTTTAGGTCTTTTGCACATGGAAATTATACAGGAAAGGCTGGAACGGGAGTTTGACATTGATCTGGTGGTTACAGCCCCCAATGTTCTCTACAGGGTGTTGATGAATGACGGTGAGGTGATTGACGTTTCCCACGCCGGAGAACTGCCTGATCCGAGTGAGTTTAAGGAGCTGCGGGAACCGATAGTTACCCTCAACTGCTTTACTCCTGATGAGTATGTGGGTCGGGTGATGGAACTTTGCGAAAACAAGCGGGGCCAGTTTGAAAATATGGAATACCTGGATGAAACCATGGTTCATCTCGTCTATAATATCCCCCTGGCAGAGATCGTTATCGATTTTTTTGACCGGTTAAAATCAGTGACCCGGGGTTATGGTTCAATGGACTATGAATTTCGTGAATACAGGGCTTCCGATCTGGTTAAACTCCAGATTTTGCTCAACAAAGAACCGGTTGATCCACTTTCCTTCATTGTTCATCGTGACCGGGCCTATCCGGTAGGCAGGAAACTGGTCAAAAAGTTAAAAGAGGAATTGCCCCGCCAGCAGTTCCAGTTGCCGATCCAGGCGGCAATAGGTGGTAAGGTAATTGCCCGCGAAACTAAGCCTGCGATGCGAAAAGATGTGACGGCAAAATGTTACGGCGGTGATATCACAAGAAAAAGGAAACTCCTGGAAGAACAGAAGGAAGGTAAAAAAAGGATGAAGAGAATGGGTGAAGTGGATGTTCCTCAGGAGGCTTTTCTTTCAATACTTACATTGGATGAATAATTACGGTATAATCCTTGTTGATTTTAATTTCAAACCCCCCAAAAAAATCCGCAGGTGGAAATGAATTTGGGCGGTCGCAAGATGTTTGAGGATGAAGTTGAATATTCTTTATGAGGTGAGTTGAATTGGATAAGAAGCTTGCAGTGCTTGGCAGTGGTTATGTAGGCCTTGTGGCCGGGGCCTGTTTTGCAGAGATAGGCCATGAAGTAACCTGTATAGATATTAACGAAGAGATAGTCGAAAGACTTCAAAATGGTGATATACCAATATATGAACCCGGTCTGGAAGAGATGGTTCTTGACCTGCAGAAAAAAGGGAGTCTTTCCTTCAGTGCCGACTGGGGTGAAGAGTTAAAGAATAAGGATGCTATTTTTATTGCGGTTGGCACTCCCAAGCGGGAGGATGGCTCCTGTGATATCTCCTATGTGATGAGTGCCGCCGAAATGATCGGGCAGACAGTTGACAGTGATACTGTTGTTGTTGATAAAAGTACTGTTCCTGTTGGGACAGGGGAACTGGTTGATTATGAGATAAACTCGATACTGGAGGAGCGTTTTGGTGACACAGGTCCCCGGGTCGAAGTTGTTTCCAATCCTGAATTTTTACGGGAGGGCTGTGCGATTGGAGATTTCATGGAACCCGACCGGGTGGTTGTGGGAAGTGAATCGTCTGCGGCGCGAGATACAATTGCTTCCCTGTATGAACCCCTGGAGGCCGCGGTTGTAAAAACTGGTCTGCGTACCGCGGAGATGATTAAATATTCGTCGAACGCCTTTCTGGCGACAAAAATTTCCTTTATAAACGAAATAGCCAATGTTTGTGAGCTGGTTGGTGCCGATGTTCAGCAGGTTGCCCGCGCTGTCGGGCTGGACCACCGGATTAACCGTGATTTCCTGGGGGCCGGTGTCGGCTATGGAGGCAGTTGCTTCCCCAAAGATACTGAAGCGCTGGTTCAGATTGCCGGTCAGGGCGGCTATCATTCCCAGATACTCAGCGCTGTAATGGCTGTCAATCAGCAGCAGCGAACCCGGTTTGCCGGGAAAATACTCAGGCATCTGCCGGATGATATCGAGAATCCCAGGCTTGCTGTGCTGGGGGTGGCTTTTAAACCGAATACCGATGATATGCGCGAAGCTCCCGCAGTGGATATTATTCACGAACTTCAGTCCGAGGGAGTTAAAGTATCAGCATATGATCCGGTGGCCATGGAAAATGCTAAATCAAAAATTCCCGGGGTTGACTGGGGTTCTTCGGCTGAAGAGATAATCGAAGGTGCGGATGGGCTTGTCCTGCTGACTGAATGGGATGAGTTTCTGGAGCTTGATTATGACCGGGTGAAAGAAAAGCTGAACCGACCCCTGATTTTTGACGGACGCAATGCCCTGCCGATGCTTGAGTTGATAAAAAAAGGTTTTGACTATTATGGAGTCGGCCGCGGAGTGGATCGCCTGGATGGTATTATTTCCAGTAAAAAACTGCTGGAGGGAAATAAATCAAAACGGAGCTAAATCCCCGGGCCTTAATAACGGGGATCGCCGGATTTGCCGGCAGTCATCTTGCCGGGTATTTGCTGGGGCAGGGGTTTGAGGTCAGTGGATTAATTTATCCCGGCGAATCACTTGATAACATTCTGCATATAAAAAATGAGTTAAACCTCTGCCCGGGAGATCTGCTTGATACGCGATCTCTGCAGGATGCGCTTGAGAATGCTGCGCCGGACTATATTTTTCACCTTGCTGCGCTCAGCGAAGTAAACGAGGCCCGCAACTGTCCAACCCGTACATACGAGGTCAATGTGCTCGGCCAGTTGAATCTGCTGGAGGCGGTCCGCCACACAGGTCTTGATCCAACTGTCATGGTTGTCGGGTCGGCACTTGAATATGGAGTCCCTGATAGACTGCCGGTGGATGAGCATGCGTCGCTGCGCCCGGCCGAACCCTATGCGAGCAGCAAAGTCGCCCAGGACTACATGGGTAAACAGTATTTCATTTCTCACGATATGAAGATTGTTAGAGTGCGACCCTTCAATCATACCGGTCCCCGCCGGCCCGGTAATTATTTATGTTCTTCTTTTGCCAGAAAAATAGCGGAAATAGAATCAGGTAAAAGTGCCCCGCTGTTAAAAGTCGGCGACCCGGAATATAGCAGGGATATTACGGATGTCCGCGATATGGTCGCGGCGTATTTACTGGCCGTGCAAAAATGTTCGCCCGGTAAAGTCTATAATATTTGCAGCGGTTGGGCGGTAAAAATAAGTGAGATAATTAATATGTTGCTGGAGCTGAGCGGGATTGAGGTTGAATTAGAGATTGAACCTTCCCTGATTCGTCCCGGCAGCGCCCGGGAAATATATGGGGATTGCAGCCTTTTCAGGGGAGAAACCGGCTGGCAGCCGAAGATAAAAATAAAAAAAACCCTGGGTGATATGCTAAACTACTGGCGTGAAAAAAGAGAATAAAAAGAAAATCAACAGTAACTGGATTGTAAGATCGTGGTCAATGATGCATATGCAAGTGCTGATACTGTGGATATACGGTCAGCACCGTAGACGGACAACAAAATTTAAAACTTCTTTTTATGCGAGAGGACAGTTTAATAATCACAGGAGAGTGTTTTAGTAATGGATATTTTAGTTACCGGCGGGGCCGGGTTTCTGGGCAATCATCTTTGCCGGCGTTTTGTGGATGAGGGTCACAAGGTCTACTGCTTTGATAATCTTGTCACCGGCAACAGGAAAAATGTCGAAGATCTGCTTGAAACCTCTAAATTTGAGTTAATCGAGCAGGATGTTACGGAATACATTGATATTAGCAACCATCACGGAAAACTGGGGCGGGCGAATGTTGAGCTTGTTGTCCATTTTGCCTCGCTGGCCAGTCCGGTTGATTATTTAAAATATCCGATTAAGACGCTGAAAGTCGGAGCGCTGGGAACTCACCGGACCCTGGGTGTGGCCAAAGAGTTTGTTGCCAAATTTCTCCTGGCCTCGACCAGCGAAGTTTACGGTGATCCTGTGGTTCATCCTCAGCCCGAGGATTACTGGGGGAATGTAAACCCGATCGGGGTGCGGGGAGTGTATGACGAGTCGAAACGGTTCGCCGAAGCCCTGACGATGGCCTACCATCGTTCACACGGTCTGGATACGCGTATTGTCCGTATTTTTAACACTTACGGGCCGGGGATGAGGCTTGCTGATGGGCGGGCTGTTCCAAATTTTATCAAGCAGGCTCTGCAGGGTGAGCCGCTCACGGTTTACGGAGACGGCGAGCAGACCCGCTCGTTCTGTTTCGTCGATGATTTGATCGAAGGTATCAGCCGGCTGCTGGAAACCGATTATCACCAGCCGGTGAATATCGGTAATCCCGATGAGATGACCATCCTTGAGCTGGCGGAGCTGTTGATTGAAATGACCGATACAGACAGTGAGATTACCTATAAACCGCTGCCGAAAGATGATCCTCAGGTGCGTCAACCCGATATTTCCCTGGCTCGTGAACTGCTCGACTGGCAGCCGCGCTACACCCTGAAGGAGGGATTGCAAAAAACAATCCCCTATTTTCAAAAAGAACTGCAAAAGCAGACGGATTAGATTGTCTCGGTCAGTGAGCAAAAAACGATAATAATGAACCGCTGGAAATGATGAAGTTTTTAGTTGTTAATAGATTAACTTGAATTTAATTAGATTTAACTTATGGAGGTAAGTAGAATGAGCAATTTATCGCACAAAGAGAGCAAAGGGGTTTGCCTGTGGTTGACGGGCCTGCCTTCTTCGGGAAAAACCACGGTGGCAAAACTTGCTGAGAAAAAACTTCTGGACCAGGGAGAACGGGTGGAAAGACTGGACGGCGATGTTGTTCGCCAGAGTCTGACGGCCGATCTTGGTTTTTCCCGCCGGGATAGAGATAAGAATATTGCAAGGGTTGCTTTTGTCGCTAAGATGCTGCAGAGAAACGATGTTATCACACTGAGTTCATTTATCACCCCCTACCGGGCCCAGCGTGACCATGTGCGCAATACAATCGATGATGTACGTATAGTTCACGTTGAATGCCCGGTTGATGTTTGTATCGAGCGTGACCCCAAGGGTATGTATGCTAAAGCCCAGGCCGGAGAAATAGAAGGATTTACCGGGATCGACGCTCCCTATGAAAAACCGGTTACCCCCGACCTTACTTTATATACTCACGAAGAGTCGGTAGAGGATAGCGCCAACAAGATAATCGTCTACCTCGCCCACCAGGGTTTCCTGAAAAATGCAAAAGATCTACCCGACGTGGATGACACAGAAACAATGAAAGAACACCTGCAAAAATTAGGCTACATCTAAAGGGGTCGTAGTTAAACTTTAAACTTAAGCGATATTAGATAAACACATATTGCGAATGGGGATGGTAATGATGCCCCGCCCGCGGAGAGTGGATTTCCCAGGCGCGATCCATCATGTGAGTAATTGTGGTGCTCGTGATACAGAATTTTTCATTGATGCTGAGGATCGCCGCTATTTTCGTGAACTACTGGAGCGCTATGCGCCGGAATATAGTATTTCTATTTATGCTTACGCCCTGATGTCTTCTCATTTTCATCTTGCCGTCGAATCCCATTCTGGCCGGCTGCCGGAAGCAATGAAAGCGATTGAATCAGAATACGCCCGCCGTTTTAACTGGCGTCACGGTTATGAAGGACATCTTGTAGAAAAAAGGTATTTTTCGGAATTGGTTGAAGACGGTAAATATTTTATGAATTTGATTGTTTATATATTGACCAATCCCCAGCGAGCCGGGCTGATCCCCTCAGATGTATTCAACCATCCCTGGACGTCTCTTGCAAATAAATATTTTGGAGATCCTGTGGTAGACTGGCCGGGTCTGTTCAAACGATTAGAAGTTAACCCCGATAATTTTTATGCGCTTTTGCAAAAAAATTTGAATGCTCTTGAATTTATCGAAAAAAACAGGTGTGAAGCGAGGCGAATTAAAATAGTAGGGTCGGAGGGATTCCTGGAAAAAGTGTTAGAAAAAGAGCATCAACCTTTTCGGGATTCAACTGCTCGAACCGGCCCGATTGAGCCGGAGGAAATATTAAATGATATTTGTGAAACATGGGGCTTTGCAAATGTGCAAGAGCTAAAAAGTACAAAAAGAGATCAAAAAAATAGTATTTTAAGGTATCTTGCCTTTTATTTATTAAAAACACGTTCGCATATGTCTGTTACCAAAACAGGGGAGGAGTTTGGAGTGACTGCGATGGCAGTTAGCAAGGGGATAAAAAAGTTTCGCAGTCTGCCAAAAGATAAAAAAATTATGAACTTTTTAAAAAAGTGGAATGTACAAGAAGTTTAAAGTTTAACTGCGACCCCTTTGGGGTTAGCAGTTGTAGCATTCAAACTTGCCGCTGGCCAGGTTTAAGCTGATTCGACAACCACCGCCGGCGGAACAGGTTGTTCCTTCGTCGTCGGTCCAGGTGCACCCGGCTGGCAAAGTTATTACTATTCTGTCGTCGGCCGTGGAAAACTCACGG
>JBKGYI010000076.1:0-6655 GCA_046546195.1 bacterium
GTAACCAGTGGGACCTCTGTGATTTTTCAGCAACTCCCCGACTGAGTGCTGGACGACAATGACAAACCATTGGAAGGTTCTGCCACAGATAATACACATTATTTCAGCAAAATTATGTTAGAACTGAACCTGAGCCGGGCGACTTGTTGGTATTTTGATATTTTTTTATGTATCATTATTTAAAATAACAGATTAAAAATCAGGGAGTAATTTTTTTATGGAAAATGATTCAACCGGTCAGGGAAAAACCATAAAAAAACACGGAGGAAATACTCAGATCCGCCAGCCGGAAATCACGGGCGACAGTCCGCCGGTTGCTGTTATCTGGGGTATTTTCAGTGGCCCCAGGGAACATATCCACGGAAGTTTTTATCTGGAACTCGACCCGGGGCGGGAACAGTTCAAACGATTCAATCTCGCTTTGTATGATAATGCAGCTGCTCTCTCCGCTTTTGATCCCCGTGACCGACCTCTTCTTTTCCAGCAATCTGTAATAAAAAACAACGGTCCAAACGGTGAAACAACTCAGACCGATTTTGATATGATAAAAACAAGTATTGAAAAATACATCTTCGGCAGCGACCGCCGGGACAATCTCTACGACTTTCTGGAAAACTTTGCCGAAAAAGAGTTTGACAAATGGATTCACGATCTGCTTTCCACTTTTATTCGGAAAGGAAAACTTGAGTTTGATATAAACGGTCAACTCTCTTCTCAAAAATCATTAAGCAGAAGTATGAAAGGAGCTCTCGCTGAAAAACACGGCCGGGGCGAAGGCGCCGCGGCACAAGAACAAGAAGAAGAAAAAGAGAAAGAAATTTACCACAAAATATCGATAGTTACTCTACCGATTCACGGGATCCCTCCCGATGAATTAATGCCTGAAGAAGATATATATATCCGGGCGCTTGGCGCAGTGGTTGAACATTTCCCGGAAGAACTGCGCAGTGAACGTTATGATTTTGCCACCATACCTCTTGAAGCAGTGGTCGAATCAGTAAAAGCAAATCCCGATCTACCACCGGCTTACGAGGGTAATCCTGAAAATTATTATGAAATTACAGTTAGATTTGGAAAAGGCGAGAAAGGACGGGGTTTCGTCTACAAAAGCGAGCGTATAAAACCGGTTTATCTTCCCGAAGAAGATATCCAGCCCGACCGTCTCATACCTATTTTATTGGGTACAGGCCTGCTGGCCAGTATTCTTTCTCTAATAGCTTTTTTTATCTTTGGTTAAACCTCTATCTGCATCCCATCGCGGGCCAGCTCCACTTCTGAAAATTCTGCGGCAGCTTCTTTTCGAAGCAAATCAGGATTATTATAACGGCGGCTGCGGTGAGTCAACAGTAATTTTCCGGCTTTAAGATGGCTGGCAACCCGCGCTGCTTCCAGAGCGGTAGCGTGATATTTTTTTTCGGCATGGTGGCGATGTTTCTCCAGAAACATCGCCTCATGGATAAGTAAATCAGGTTCATAGAAAGACTTCGGGTAATCAAATACAGGCCTGGTATCAGTGATATAAACTATCTTCGGGCCCCGGGGGGGCGGGTCACTGACTTCACCGGGTTTTACCACCCTCCCGTCATCAAGAACTATTTCCTGCCCTTTCTGCAGTTTGCCCCAGAGCGGACCGCAGGGTATCCCCAGTGCACGAGCTTTATCAGGATGAAATTTTCGCTTGCGACCGCGAGCACAGAGCACAAAACCAAAGGTTTCAATCCGATGCTCAAGCTGTGCCGTGCCAACCCAAACCTGACTGAAAGTATGCAGTTCAGCTCCCCGCAGGGGGACAAAGCGAAGCTCGTAACGTAAATTAAAAAGGGAATTTTCCTGAAAAGAATGGACATAATTTTCAAGCTGCGGAGGTCCGACAATATGCAGCGGATCCTCACACCCTTCCTGGCCGCGACGAATAAGAACCCCGGGTAAGCCAAGGGTGTGATCACCATGCATATGGCTGATAAATATAGCTTCCAGAGCAGTGCGCGACAACCCGGCCTCAACCATGCGCAATTGCGTCCCCTCCCCGGCATCAAGCAGATAACTTGTTCCCTGGCGGCGCAGCAAAAAAGCGGGCACCGCCTGCCCGGGATAAGGCATGAACCCCCCACAACCAAGTACCGTCAATTCCATATCAAAAAATCCTTTTCTTCAGGGTTCGAAACGCTGGGCTATGGGCATCACTCGACCGGCCCCGAATGATTTCGAAGTTACTTTCAGGCCAACCGGTGATTGCTGGCGTTT
This sequence comes from bacterium, assembly GCA_046546195.1. Classification (GTDB taxonomy): domain Bacteria; phylum T1Sed10-126; class T1Sed10-126; order T1Sed10-126; family T1Sed10-126; genus CAYTSZ01. Next base: position 2,245 of record JBKGYI010000076.1, read on the forward strand.
ATATTCGTTATAATCTATTCTGTGAACAACATCACGAACAACTTCAGCCTCAAGACCACTGCCAATAATTTCAGCGGGAGACTGGTGCAGTTCAACATAGCGCTCTATTATTTCATCCAGGATTTCATAGGGCGGCAGATCATCCTGGTCGACCTGATCTAAAGAAAGTTCGGCCGAAGGGGGTTTTTCAATAATTTCACGGGGAATAACCGGCCCCAGACTATTACGGTATTCGGCCAGTTCATAGACCATTGTCTTGGGGACATCCGAAATCACACCCATACCGCCGGTCATATCCCCATAAAGAGTACAATAGCCAACCGCCAGTTCTGATTTATTACCGGAAGCAAGGAGCATATGTCCGTATTTGTTTGAGAAAGCCATTAGCAGGTTTCCCCGGATACGGGCCTGAATATTTTCCTCGGTGGTATCGCGCTCAAGCCCTTCAAACTCATCGGCCAGCAGATCAAGGTAACCGTCAAACAACCCCTGGATTTTTAATAATCTTGTTTCAATCTCCAGGTTATCAGCAAGTTTTCGGGCATGAGTTACGCTTCCCCGGCTGGAAATAGCACTGGGCATCAGCAACCCCAGCACATTTTCAGGCCCCAGGGCATCAACAGCAATAGCTGCTGATAATGAGGAGTCAATTCCACCGGAAAGCCCGAGAACAACTTTTTCAAACCCGCATTTACGCAGATAATCTTTGAGACCAAGCTTAAGAGCTTCATAAACTGTTGCGGATTCAGAAACAAATTTTTCTTTCGCCGACGGCGCCGAAAGATCCACAATCAACAGATCTTCAGCGAAAGCATTCGCCCGGGCAATAACCTCACCGCTGGAATTTATAGCAACCGAGTTACCGTCAAAAACAAGGGCGTCATTTCCGCCAACCTGATTGCAAACAAGCAGAGGAATTTTATATTTTTTAGCAACATATTTAAAAAATTCAATCCGATAACGGTCTTTGCCGCGAACAAAAGGAGAAGCTGAAATATTTACTGCGAAATCAGGCTGGAAAATAGCCGCTTCCTCGAGCGGATGGCGCGCATAACTACCGGGCGAATAAGGGCTTTTGAACCGCGGTTCATTCCAGATATCCTCGCAGATTGTGACGGCAATATTTTCGTCCGGTCCCCCGGGGATAACCACACTCCCCTCTTCAAAATAACGTGATTCGTTGAAAACATCATATGATGGCAGCAAACTTTTGTAATGCTTGCTCACTATTTGCCCGCTACTGAGCCAGGCAGCAGCATTATAGATAGGATTTCCTATTTTAGATTCATTTTTTTCCACATAACCAATTAAAAGATCGATCCCCCTGGTTTGCCGGGCAATCCGCTGCAGAACCTGCCTGTTTTTTTCAATAAAAGCCGGACGTTCCAGTAAATCCCGGGGGGGGTATCCACAGACGGACAGCTCCGGAAAAATGACCAGTTCCGCCCCCTGTTTTTTAGCCCTGGCGGCAAAATCAACAATTTTTTTAAAATTGTACTCAAAATCACCGATAATCGTATTTATCTGAGCAAGCGCGATTTTCTTATAATCAGCCATGTTAACTCCCCTCAGCGAATAAGACCCATTTTTTCTCTCACTGTCGCAAGTGTTCGGGCCGCTTTGCGGCGAGCTTTTTTCTTGCCGGCAGTCAGAATCTCATCAATCCGCCCGCGGTTTGATTCCAGCTCGCGGCGGCGGTCATCAAATTCGGCAAAATAATCGTTTGCCGCTTTAGCAAGATCCTGTTTCATGTAGCCATACTGTATTTTACCGGCCTGATAATCCTCACGATAAGCGGCCAGTTTTTCTTCCGCTCCAAAAAGTTCAAACAATAAAAACAGGTTAGCAACCGGCCCTTCCCCGGGTAGCTTTGCGCCTGGTTCAGAACCCATATCCGTCTGTGCTTTCATTATTTTTTCTGTGCGTTCCGCGGGACTATCGCTGAGATAGATACAGTTATTATAGCTCTTAGACATCTTACGCCCATCAAGCCCCAGAAGATTGGGCACCTCTTTTATAAGCGCTTTCATTTCCGGAAGATCTGCACCGTAAAGGTGATTAAAACGGCGAACAATCTCCCGGCCCAGCTCGAGATGGGGACGTTGATCCTCGCCCACCGGAACAGCGGTAGCGTGATAGGCGAGCACATCAGCAGTCTGCAGAACCGGATAAGAAAGAAAACCGACATGGCCGGTTTTTTTCTCACCAAGTTGCTCGCGAGCGCCTTTATAGGTGGGATTACGTTTCAACCACGATTCAGGTGTAATCATCTCCAGCAGCAGATGCAATTCAGCGTGCTGGGGAACATCAGATTGCCTGAATATAACACATTTTTCAGGGTCAAGTCCGGCCGCCAGCCAGTCAATAACCATCTGCGAACTATCTTCCTGGAGCTGTTCTGTATTATCATAATTGGTGGTCAGAGCATGCCAGTCAGCAACAAAAAAATAACATTCATTTCCAGACTGCAATTCAAGCCATGTTTTTAAAGCCCCGAAATAATTACCAAGATGTAACCGTCCCGTGGGGCGCATACCGCTAACTACAATCTCACTCATCTGCAAAAAACCTCCCGTTTATAAAAAACAGTTATGATAAAAAATCACGCAAACAGGGTATTGTATCAAAAAACCACTCCCCATACAGTGAAAATATGAGCGGCCAGAACCTTCCAACGGTCATTCCAGCCCCGAGCCGAAATCTGGAATTTCTGATTTTGAACCGGATTGCCCGGTCATCCAGCACTCAATCGGGAGTAACCAGTGGGACCTCTGTGATTTTTCAGCAACTCCCCGACTGAGTGCTGGACGGCAATGACAGGGCATTGGAAGGTTCTGTTAAAAATATGTTGCTAATGATTTTATATATGGTTAAATATAATGTTTCAGGAGGAATTATGTATTTCGTTAATATTTTTTTAGCAGACCCAGGGGGAATGCAAAATGAGTTTTTTACCTATTGAAGATGAAAAAATAGGGGTGATTATGCAGGGACATGATCCAAAACACAATTTCGCCTTTGCTGCCACTATTGGCTTGAATCTTGGCTCAGCAAAAACAGAGTTTATATCTGCCACCGGAGCGGCCTCACAAAAGGAACTGGGGATCCGTTATAAACCCGGAGTTGACCCCGCTGAATTCAGAAAAAAAATAATAGAATGTAAAGTAAGCATGATCAACCGCGGAAAAAACATTCACATCAAGGAAGCAAACAGCCTTTTTGAGGGGTTGTTTGGCAAATACTCAAAACGCCTCTGCCAGCTATTAGCTGAAAACCAGGCAAACGCTGCAAAAAAACACTTGCGGGATATAATGGCCAACAAGCTGATGGACAGCAAGATTATAGAAATCGATATTTATTTTGTTGAATTCAAAAAACTGATGATGAAAACAGAAACTATCCCTCAGCCCCAAAAAAACACGGCCGCGACAGAAGCATCATTCCAGTCGAACAACTTCCCTTCCGTCAATACGATCCCGGTATCACCGGTCATTGGATTAAAAAACGGCCTTAAAGTAAGCGCGGCACAACCGGGGGACAGAATTTTAGTCCGACCTTCCGGACGAGCTGCCGCAAAGTTTACCGAGGCTAATAATAACTCTGATAAAATCCCTTCACTACCGGCAACATTTTCCAAATTTCAATCAACCGGTAACGGTGAGGGCATTATGCAGGTTCAACTGCGCGAGGACATTATGGGCCAGTGTACAGTTTCCCCCGGAAGTCTTCTAAAAAAAGCGCGCTCCTCCCCGATGAGGGCGGAGGATTCAGTACAAAAAAATATAACACTCTTGGTCTGGTTAATCGTAAGCTGTATAATTATATTTGGATTTTCCTGGTTTTTAATATCTTCTTTGGGGAGTTAAAAAATGATAAAAGACAGATCTATTCTGAACATTATTGTATATCCTGAAATTCAAAAAAAATTATTACTTACCGTCATAATTACCGGCTTAATAGTTGCTACTATTTTTGGCGCTTTTATCTACATGCAAACAAATCTTCTCTTGCGGCTGAGCGAAGAAACAGGCCACAGCGAGATAATTCGGGCAGTGCTAATTGAATACGGGGCAGTTAGCTTCGTTTGTTTTGTGATGGCAATGCTGTTGATGTCATTGTTTGTTCTGCTAATTAGTCACAGGCTTGTTGGCCCGCTAAAAAGACTGATGCATCAGGTGGATCAGATGTATGAAAACCAGAAAATAGATAAATTAATAATCAGAGACACTGATCATCTAAGACCTTTTTTCGATAAACTTAATCGTCTTCTGGAAAATGCTGCCTGGAAAGAAAAATAGTCCTCCTCCATACCGCGGTTCTACAATCATATTCCAAGCGATAATTTTTCCAGGAAAGATCTAACCTGAATAATTCATGAGAATCATGAATTATTCACCCAGAGGGCAGCACT
>JBKGYI010000077.1:0-6640 GCA_046546195.1 bacterium
ACCGAGCCGGAATCTGAGACCGAACCGGAAACCGAGCCGGAATCTGAGACCGAACAGGAAACCGAGCCGGAATCTGAGACCGAACCGGAAACCGAGCCTGAGCCGGAATCGGAAACCGAACCGGAGCCGGAACCGGAGCCGGAACCCGAACCTGAGACCGACCCGGAGACTGAGCCACGATCAGAATCTATTGAAGGTAGTGGTGAAACTATAAAACATAGTAAGGTCGGTAATTTTCCGATGACTGATCCGCCTGAAAATTACAAAGCGGCGCGAGAACTTTTTGAGGCCGGTGATTTTGAAACAGCGAGCCAGCAACTGCAGGAACTGGTCGAACAATATCCTAATTCGGCCAATGTTAATTTTATGCTTGGAGTTATAAATTTTTCAAGCGGCGAAATGATTGAAGCCCGGCCGTTTTTTGAGAAAGCGCGTCAGCTTAAACATGATCCCCAGATTAGCTCCTGGGCGCGTGAATACCTGAAACGAATCGATAAAAAAGTAGAAAAAGATAATTCGGATTAGAAAGCACAGGAGGCACACAGCCGTCATTGCCGGTTGCCGGTACCCGGATAAAGTCCGGGCGAGATGCACTTGGTTATGGATGTGCTAATGCTGCGGCCACAGGGATGTGTAAGAGCAGCGAGTTGGAGTTATCAAAGGTGAGGTCGTTGTTTTTGTTAAAAAGTTTCTGCAAGAGTATAGTTAATAGATTTAGCGTTTTTGGTTGGAAGGTTTGCCATCCCGCGTTTAATAATTTATTATTTTAGGCTTTTGTTGTGTTAGACGAAGCAAGTTCTGTCCTGTCCGGGTTATAAGGGCAATTTTGCTTGCGAGGGTGGCGGAACTGGCAGACGCGCAGGGTTTAGGACCCTGTGCCCATGTGGCGTGCGGGTTCGACTCCCGCCCCTCGCATTTGGATGAAAATTTTAGGTTAATTTTAATTTTTAGTTAAACTGGAGGCTAATATAGTGAGTGAAGACTGGCAAATAGAAGTTGAAGAACCGGAAAACTGTTCGGTTAGTTTTTCGGTGACCATTCCCGCAGACGAAGTTTCAAAAGCCCGAAAAGAAGCTGTTAACGAGATTAAACAGCAGGTTGCCGAGCCGGGGTTTAGAAAAGGAAAAGTGCCGGCCAGTATTGTTGAAAAAAAGTATGAGGCGAATGTTTCCCAGCGGCTGCTGGAAAAAGTTGTTCCCGCCGCCTGCCGGAAGGTTTACCGGGAGCATGATTTAAAACCGGTTGCCGAGCCGATTATCCAGGATTTTGATCTTGGTGAAGTGGTAAGTTTTGAAGCCGAGGTTGATGTGCAGCCGGAGTTTGAAGTCGATAGTGAGGATTATACCGCTATCCCGGTTGAAAAAGAGAAAAGCGAAGTAAGTGATGAGGATGTTGAAGAGCAGATAGAAAATTTTCTAAAAAATAAAACAAAAATGCTGCCGGTTGAAGAGGATCGCCCAATTCGTAAGGGTGATTTTGTCCGGCTTGATATGGAAGGTATCTCAGAGGACGGTGAGACTTTGCCGGGGACTGTTGAAGATGATATTGTTATGGAAATCGGTGAGGAACGCTACCTGCCGGAAATAGAGCAGGGGCTTATTGGGGTCAGCGTCGGTGGCGAAGAACTTATCAAAGCCACTTTCCCTGAAGATTTTCTGGATGAAAAACTGGCCGGCGAAGAGGTTACTTTTAAGGTCCGGCCAAAAGAGATTGAAGAGAAAAAGTCTCCTGATCTTGAGGATGAGGAGATACTTGAGTCCCTGGATGTTTCTTCGGCGGATGAATTCCGTCAGAAAATTCGCCAGCATCTCGAAGAGATGAATGAAGAAAAGGAAAAGCAGCAGCTCAGCAGCCAGATATACGAACATCTGATTGAGAATATTGAGTTTGATATTCCCGCCAGCCTGCTGGAGCGTGAGGTTGAAAATATTATTGATAATCAACGTAACCAGGTGGAAAGCCAGGGTTTGGAGTTTGAACAGTGGCTCGATCAGCAGGAGCGCTCAATGGAGGATTTAAAGGAGGATATAAAACCGGACGCTGAGCGCAGAATCAGGTTAACGCTTATTTTTGAGGCAATTGGCCGCGCCGAATCAGTTGAGGTTTCCGAGGAGGAAATCCAGGAGCATATTGAGAAGATGGCCGCCAGCTATGGTCTTGAGAGTGAAGAATTTAAAAAACATTTCCCTCCGCAGATGATCAATTCGATTCGCCAGCAGCTGCGGGATGAGAAGATACTTGATTACTTGATAGATAACGCCGACATTAAGATAACAGAACCACAAGAAGATCAGGAGTGAAAATATGACCATCCCTATGGTAGTTGAACAGACCGCGCGCGGAGAACGCGCTTATGATATTTATAGCCGTCTGCTGAAGGACAGAATTGTATTTATTGGCGGCCCGATTGAATCTCAGGGTGCTAATGCTGTGATCGCCCAGCTTCTTTTTCTTGAAGCTGATAATCCCGAACGTGATATCTATATTTATGTTAACAGTCCCGGTGGTGAAGTCACCGCGGGACTTGCAATTTACGATACGATGCAGTATGTTAAACCGACCATCAATACGATCTGTATCGGTCAGGCGGCCAGCATGGGAGCCTTGCTTGTTGCCGCCGGAGATGAGGGGCACCGCTACGCGCTGCCCAATTCCCGTTTTATGGTTCACCAGCCGCTGGGCGGGGCCCAGGGGCAGGCAACCGATGTTGAGATAAGGACCAGGGAACTGCTGCGTATCAAAGACAAAATTATCGACATTATGAGCAAACATACCGGAAAAGATAAAGAAACCATTCATGAAGATGTGGACAGGGATTATTTTATGTCGGCTGAAGAAGCAATGGGGTACGGACTTGTTGATAAGGTTTTGGAATCACGCGAAGAGGCCGAAAATCTGGCCGATGAAGAGGAATGATACGTTTATTTTGATTTTTACGTATAATTAATGCAGGGAATACCCGGAGAGAAGTTATTAATCCCGGGGAAATATTATTTATCAGGAAGGTGCGAGTTATGTTTCGATACGGAGATGAAGATGAAAATTTGCGATGTTCTTTTTGTAGTAAAAGCCAGGACGATGTAAAAAGGCTGGTTGCCGGTCCCAGTGTTTATATCTGTGATGAATGTATTGAGGTTTGTAATGAAATCATTACCGAAGATATGCCCGAAGAAGAAATTGATGAAGATTTTTCTCTTCCCGTGCCTTCGGAGATATATTCTCAACTCGATGAATTTGTTGTTGGTCAGGACCGGGCTAAAAAGGTTATTTCGGTTGCTGTGTACAACCACTACAAGAGAATCCTTAAACCGGTGGAAACAAGTAATGATGTGGAAATTGAGAAGAGTAATATCCTGCTTGCCGGTCCCACCGGCTGTGGAAAAACCCTGCTGGCCCGTACCCTGGCGGATATCATTAATGTTCCGTTCTGCATTGTTGATTCCACTGCTTTGACCGAGGCCGGTTATGTTGGTGAAGACGTGGAAAATATTCTGCTGCGTCTGATTCAGAACGCTGATTTTGATTTCAACGAAGCAGAAAAGGGAATTATTTATGTTGACGAAATAGATAAGATCGCCCGCAAAGCGGATAATCCCTCGATAACCCGTGATGTCAGCGGCGAAGGTGTTCAGCAGGCCCTGTTAAAGATAATAGAGGGCACGGTTGCTAACGTCCCGCCTCAGGGTGGTCGCAAACATCCCAACCAGGAGTATATCCAGATTGATACCTCAAATATCCTGTTTATTTGTGGTGGAGCTTTTGTGGGGCTGGAAAAGATAATTGAGCGCCGCCTGAACAATAATGTCATGGGATTTGGCTCCGATGTTTCATCGCTGTCCGACCTCGAGCGATTTGAAATATTACAGAAAATGGAACCGGAAGATCTGCTTGAATATGGTTTTATACCGGAGTTTGCGGGTCGGATTCCGGTTACAGCTACGCTGGATAAATTAAGTGAGGATGCGCTTGTTCGTATTCTGACCGAACCGCGTAACGCGCTGGTCAAACAGTATCGTCGCTTGTTTGAAATCGAAAACGTGGAGCTTAAGTTTACAACAGAAGCACTGCGCGAGATTGCCAGGCAGGCGATTAAAAGAGATACCGGGGCACGGGCGCTGCGAACTGTTATGGAAAAAATCATGCTTGATGTTATGTATGATATCCCCGATGACGAAAGTGTGATTGAATGTGTGGTTACTCCGGAAGCGGTCCGGGGTGAAGAGCAGCCGATGCGTGTCTATGCTAACCGGGAAGAGGAAAAAGAGAGCGCCTGACCGGCTGCGGCTATTGTGGTGATTAAAAAAAGGATTTTTGCTCCGGGACCAACTCCGGTTCCGGAAGAAACCCGCCAGTGTCTGGCTGAAACCCCACCCTATCACCGTAGTTTACAGTTTAAAGATTTACTTAATACGGTGCGATGCCGGTTGCAGATGATCCTTAACGTTGACTGGCCGTTATTGCTTAACTCTTCCTCGGGCAGCGGGGCTATGCAGCAGGCTGTCCATCATCTCGTCAATAGCGGTGATCGGGTTCTTGTTGTTGATTCCGGTAAATTTGGCCGCCGCTGGGAAAAATTGTTAGAACGGAGGGGATGCAGGGTTTTAACCTGCCGGGTAAATCGCGGTTGTGCGGTTGATCCGGCTGAAATATCCTCCATGCTCGACAAGTATTCCGATATTAAAGCTGTGTTTGCCACGCTGGTTGAAACATCCACACTTGTGCGCCACCCCGTTGAAAAAATAGGAAAACTCCTGGCCGATAATCCGGCTTTGTTTGTTGTTGATGCCATAAGTGCGATCGGGGCGGAACCTCTTTATCCTCTTCGCTGGAATATTGATGTTCTTGTTGGAGCGTCGCAAAAAGGGCTGATGGCCCCCCCGGGTATTTCCTTCCTTGCTCTGTCACCTGCCGCCCAAAAACGGGCGAAGGAAGTTGAAAACCCGGATCTTTATTTTGATATTAATACTGCGCTGGACCGTTTGAATAAAGACGGGCAGACTCCCTGGACACCGCCTGTTGAACTGGTGCGTGCTCTTGCTGTTTCACTGCAGCTTTTGTTCGACGAGGGACTGGAGAACGTTTATGCCCGCCACCGGCAGCTTTCGGCTCTGTGCATAGGGGCTGTTTGTTCGCTGGGGCTTGAAGTTTTCTCTCAAAAACCGGCCCGCGCTGGTACCGCTGTTCTTATGCCCGCGGATATTAATGCTGAAAAATTACGTGATTTAATGTATTGTAAATATAATGTTTTTTTGCCCGGCGGTCAGCAGGAACTTGAAGGCCGTATTATCAGAATCGGTCATCTTGGTTACGTCGATTATTTTGATCTGCTAACGGTATTTTCCGCGCTTGAGCTGGCTCTGGTTGAACTGGGTTTCAATCTTGAACCGGGCAGCGCGCTGGCTGCTATGCAGCGCGAAAAAATCAAACTGGAAGGAATATAAGGATGATGGCACGAAAAAGAGAACTTACCCTGCTGCCACCGGGTGTTCGAGTCTATATTGGAGAGGAAAGCCGGGCAAAAAGGAGTTTTCTTACCGATGTTTTTGAGCTGGCCCGCCGGGAGGGCTTTGTTGAACTGGATCTTCCCACTCTTGATTATTATGATTCGATGATCAAGGGGGTCAGTAAAAACCTTGCCCGCCGGACCTACCAGTTTCAGGATGACGAAGGGGAACGCCTTGCTCTGCGTCCTGATGCCACCGCCCAGGTGGCAAAAATTTTATCAGGTCGCTTTTCTCCCGAAGAACTTCCCGGCAAATACTGCTACTCATGTCGCAGCTATCGCGCCTTTGAATTGCGCCGCGGTGAACAGCGGGAGTTTCAGCAGTTTGGAGCTGAAATTATTTCTGCTGATCAAAAAAAGTCTGATCTTGAGCTGCTTATTTTTCTGTTTAATTCTCTTGAAGAGGTAAAAATTGATAAGTTTGTGCTTGACCTCGGGCATGTTCAGGTTTACCAGGGATTGCTTGAAGAAACAGATATTAATTCCACAGAACGGCGCAGGATATGGAAAGAAATGTATCATAAAAATGAGAAAGCCCTGGCAGATATAGTGGAAAAATTGGCCATTCCTGAGCTTCAGAAAGAGATTTTGCTGGATCTTCCCGGTTTATACGGCGGCGCGGAAGTTCTCGATAAAGCTGAAAAAATAAAGAAACAGTCCCCGACAGCCCGTCGGGCCCTTGATCATCTCAGTTTTTTATATGATGAATTATGCAGCGCCGGTTACGGGGACTGGATAAGTCTTGATTTGAGTGTTGTGCGCGATCTCGATTATTATACGGGGATTGTTTTTGAGGGGCTTGTTTCGGGGTTCGGTCGCCCGCTTGTCGGCGGGGGACGTTATGACAATCTGTACGCCAATTATGGCGCTGCCCATTCGGCCACGGGGTTTGCCCTGGAAATTGATCGTTTGCTGCCCCTGCTCCAGCAATAAATTAAAGTTTCTTTGAAAAAATTAATTCAAATACGGGAGATGTTGTTTATTATGAAGCAGACTGCTGCAATTATTGGTGCTCAGTGGGGAGACGAGGGTAAAGGGAAAATAGTTGACAGTTTTGCCCGCCAGGCTGATTGGGTTGTTCGCTACCAGGGAGGCAGTAATGCCGGTCATACTGTTGTTGTGGATGATGAAAAATAT
>JBKGYI010000078.1:0-6545 GCA_046546195.1 bacterium
CGCTGGCCAAAGCGGCCCCGATCGGTGTTGAAATCTCCGGTAACGGTGGTCCGATGGATTACAAAGCAGCCGCTGATTTCCTTGCTCTGGGCTGTAAAACAGTCCAGTTCTGCACGATGCCCACGGCTCTTGGTTATAATATAATTAGCGACCTGACCGAAGGTATCAGTCACCTGATGGCCGAACGAGGGCTTAAATCGATGGACGAGCTGATCGGAATCTGTTTGCCGGAACCGGTATGGGATTTCATGGATCTGCCGGCCGAAAAAGAGATCTCCGACCAGGATCGCGACATCTGTGTTCAGTGCGGAAACTGCACCCGCTGTCCTTACCTGGCAATCGAACTCGACGAAGACAACTACCCGGAAACCGATCCGGAACGCTGTATAGGCTGTGCGATGTGTGAGAAACTGTGCCCGGTAGGAGCAATAGAACTGCGCGAGCGCACAGCAGAAGAGGCCGAATTGCTTTCAGAGGAATAAAACCAACAGGTTGAAACTATATTCTCAGGAGGATTATTATGGATGAATATTTAATCGCTAACGGAACAGTTGTTACCCTTGGTGACAGCAACGAAGTGATAGAAAACGGAGCTGTTTATGTTAAAGACGGCAAAATTGAGGACGTGGGAAAAACTTCCAAACTAAAGGACAAGTATGACTGCCCCGTAGGTGTGGACGCTCAAAACAAAGTAGTCATGCCCGGATTTATCTGCGCCCATCATCACCTTTACAGCACGATGGCCCGCGGTTTTGCACCACCGGGAGAACCGGCCTACACTTTTGAGGAAATCCTGGAAAGATTATGGTGGAAACTGGATAAAGCGCTTACCCGCGATGATGTCTATTACAGCGCGCTTATCCCCCTGATCGAATGTATTCGCAACGGTACCACCACCCTGCTTGACCATCACGCCAGTCCCAATTGCCACGAGGGAAGCCTCAAGGTTATTTCGGATGCAGTTAAAGAAAGCGGTCTGCGTGCTTCACTCTGCTACGAAGTCAGCGACCGTAACGAAAAAGGTGAGGGTATCGAAGAAAACGAACGGTTCCTAAAACAGCTTGAAAACGAAGATCCTTCCCGGCTGCACGGAATGGTTGGAATTCACGCTTCATTCACGGTTTGCGACGAAACACTTGATCGCTGCAGCAAGCTGGCTGAAAAATACAATACCGGCTGCCACATCCATGTCGCCGAAGGTATTGAAGACGTCGAGGACGCCCTGGAGAACCATGGTGTGCGGACCATTGAAAGGCTGGTTGACCACAACATAGCCGGCGATAAATCGCTTTTTATCCACTGTATTAATATTGACGAAAACGAAATGCAGCTTCTCAAGGATACCGGAACGATTGCCATTCATAATCCGGAATCAAATATGAACAACGCCGTCGGAGTGGCACCGATTCTCGACATGATGGAAAACGGAATACTGGTCGGTTTGGGAACAGACGGTATGTCCTCGGATATGCCGGCCCAGATGCGCTGCGCTTACCTCCTGCACCGTCTTGACCGGGAAGATCCCCGGGTTGGCTTTATGGAAGCTCCCGAGATGCTGCTCAACAACAACGCGACGATAGCCAACAGATTATTTCCGGTAAAGCTGGGCGAACTTACCAAAGGTGCCGCCGCCGACATTGCGATACTGGATTATATACCGCCAACTTTACTTGACGGGAACACCTTCCTCGGTCACTTTATCTTCGGAATGGTAGATGCCACGGTAGACACAACCATCGCCGGCGGTAAAGTGCTGATGAAAAACAAAGAGCTGAAAGTTCTTGACGAAGAGAAAATAGCGGCAAAATCGCGCGAATTATCACAGCAACTCTGGAAACGTATTAGCTGAAACTGTTACCTCTCCCGCCCCGGGATCGGGGCGGGAGATTATAGAACCTGAAAAATGCTTCAGAGTAGCTTAACTTGCGAAAAGAGACCTTACCACCATGCGAAAGCTATCCATTAACCAGGTTGAGCCCGGTTCCCAATTAGCTATTGACATAAAAATATCTTCCCCGCACCCCGACACCCTGTATCAACTGCGAATCGAAAGAGGAACTCCCCTGACCAAAAATCATCTGCAAAAACTGGAAAAAGCAGGCCGCGAGTTTGTCTTCATTCACGACCCGGAAACGGATGATCTGGAAAAATATATGTTTGACGAACAAATCGACACTATAGAAGAAGATATTGAAATGGAAATGAAACAGGTGGAAAACGATATCCAGTCCGGGAACTTTAAACGTATAAACACAAAAAAGATGCGAAAAGCAATAAATGAACTGGTTAACGCCCTGAAAAAAACGAAAACCATGCTGGCCTTTACCAGCTTAAAAACTCACGACGACTACACCGGCAAACATTCGCTGGATGTTTGCCGCCTGACACTTGCCCTGGTTTTATCGCACAAACAAGTTTTCGCAGAAAAAGCATGCGCAGAAACCGCTGTTGATAAATTTGTTACGGACAAATATATACTGGAAGACCTGGGTATCGGCGCTTTATTGCATGACATAGGAAAATGGGAAATACCCGATAATATTCTTAATAAACCGGGAAAACTGACCGAACACGAGTGGGAAGCAATGCAGAAACATCCCGATATCGGAAATGAACTGCTGCTCAAATTACAGAAAAAAGGGTTGATTCGCAGCCCGGTCCGGATGCCCGCTCTCTGTCACCATGAAAAATATGGCGGTGGTGGTTATCCCAACAACCTTCAGGAAGATCAAATTCACATCTACGGGCGAATAACCGCCTGCAGTGATGTATACTCGGCTCTGACATCCAACCGCCCCTACCGGGTGGCGATGACTCCAAACCGGGCCCTGCAGACAATGAAAGAAATGCAGAAACAACAGCAACACTTTGACCCCTGGGTTTACAGGCTGTTTTTAGATATGGTGATGCCTTTCCCGATCGGACAGGAAGTTGTGCTCAGCGACGGAACACGAGGCGTGGTCTGCGATCTTCCCGGCGAAAGAAATCAACCCCTTGTCCGGGTTCTTTACCGCGGCAATAAACGTTTGAAGGAACCCTATGAAATCGAAGCAAATACAGCAAACGCTCCAACTATTGTAAATTAACTTTAACAAAATCTTCTAAAATTGTGGCCCTCCGCTGGTTCAACAGTTGTTTTAAACCGGTTTTAAATGTTACACTATGAAGAATTTATTTACCTGATAAAAAATAATCTTTTAGTTATTGAGTGATAAAAATGAGCGACAATGTGAAACGGATTGTATTCATAGCCATAGTTTTAGTTACAACGCTGTTTATTTATCAGTATATAAACCAGGTTTCTGCGGTTCACAGTCCAACATGGACCGAATTTAAAAATCAGGTGGAAGCAAACAACGTCCAGTCAATAAAATATATCTCCTCACCAGAAGGACAGCTTACAAAACTCAACGGAGAATATCGCACCCCGGTCAAAGACTCCGCAAAAGAACAATTTCACAAGTTTGAACTTGTTCCCCTCCAACTTGGCGAATCCAGCGGACAGGTCACCGACAGGCTGCAGGAACAGGGAGTAGAAATTGAGACAAAAATAGAAGAGGAATCTATGTGGACCATGCTTCTTGTCAATTCCCTGCCCATCCTGCTTATCATCGGTATATGGCTTTATTTTATCTATCGAACCCGTAAATCAATAGGTGGCGGAATGATGGGAGTTGGCGAAAGCCGGGCCCAGCTCTACCAGGAAGAAAAACCGGACGTTACCTTCGACTCCGTGGCCGGCTACTCAGGTCCTAAGAATGAAGTAAGCCAGGTTATAGAATTTCTTAAAAATCCAGAAAAATTTAGCAAGCTGGGCGGAGAAATTCCCCGTGGCGTCCTGATGGTTGGACCGCCAGGAACCGGTAAAACATTAATGGCCCGGGCAGTTGCCGGGGAAGCCGGGGTTCCCTTCCTCTCTACTGAAGGTTCGGATTTTATGGAAATGTTTGTGGGGGTGGGGGCCAGCCGGGTTCGCGATCTTTTCGAACGTGCTAAAGAACTGGCCCCCTCAATAATATTTATTGACGAAATTGATTCCGTAGGACGCAAACGGGGCGCCGGCGTTGGCGGCGGCCATGACGAACGGGAACAAACCTTAAACCAGCTCCTCTCGGAAATGGACGGATTCGAAGCAAATACCGGGGTTATTTTGGTAGCAGCTACCAACCGCCCCGATATACTCGACCCTGCCCTGCTCCGGCCTGGTCGTTTCGACCGCCAGGTTACTTTTGATCTGCCGACAAAATCCGAACGTTTAAATATTTTAAATCTTCATGCCGAAAACAAGCCTCTGACGGAGGAAGTCGATCTGGAGCAAATTGCCAGCGGAACCCCCGGCTTTTCAGGCGCGGACTTAAAAAACCTTCTCAATGAAGCGGCCCTGATTGCCGCCGAAAAAGACATGAAGAAAATTCCGGTTGAAATTGTTGAAGAAGCACGAGATAAAGTTTTAATGGGACTGCGCCGCGAAGAAATGGCTATAAGCGAAAAAGAAAAAGAAACAATGGCCACCCACGAGTCCGGCCATACACTTGTCGCTTATTTTTCCGATACAAGTGCCCCGGTACACAAGGTAACAATAATTCCCCGGGGCCGGGCGCTGGGAGCCACCCAGCAGCTTCCCATTGAAGAAAAAAAGATGTATACACGCGAGGATTTGATGTCACGCATGGCGGTATTAATGGGCGGCCGGGCCGCCGAGGTTAAACGGCTGGATACAGTGACCAATGGTGCCCAGGATGACCTGCGCCGGGCAACAAAAATGGCCCGTAAAATGGTTTTGCAGTGGGGTATGAGTTCCGAACTCGGGAACCTCTCTTATCATGATGAAAACGGGAATGTATTTCTGGGTGAAGAAATGGGCCATCGCCGTGAATACAGTGAAAAAACCGCTGAAAAAATAGACAGGGCGGTTCACTCTATCATCGAAGAAGCGATGGAAAAAGCCAAAAATGTTCTCGACAAACACAATGACAAGCTGGAACTTTTAATCAAAATATTGACCGATAAGGAGACTTTAAATTCCAATCAAATTAAATCACTGATGGAAAACGGCGAACTGCCGCCGGAGACAGAGAAAAAAGAAAAAACGGAAGAAGATAAAAATAGTTCCGATCAGGAAACAACTGAAGAGGACAATGAGGAAAATCAGAAACAGGAAACACAATCTTCCGATTCCGATGAAGAGAAGTAGTTAGCCCTCTGTCCGGCGGGGATAAGCAATGATATAGATTTATATAACCGGTTGTGCACGCTCGGGCACCACACTACTACAGCAGCTAATGAGCGCCTTCGAAGCCACCCACCTAAAAAAAGATTGGTGCCCAAACCGGACTTAAATCCGCGGAAAAATTTTCAAATTACCCCGAGTTCCTGAAAAACACAAAAAACGGGCTTGTTAGCGAAGAAAAAGCAATGGCCGGTGTTCGTAAACTTGATCCGAAAAAAATCGGCCGCTGGGCCGGCGATGAACCGATGAAAGAATATATAATCAAACTTGCACGCAAAAATGAAGCCCTGAATGAACTGCTTATCAAACATAATTACATCGAAAAGAAAGACTGGTACAAAAGTTATTAAGTTTAACCGTTCATATCAAGCAGTTCACCTAACATCTCGTCACTCGTTTTAAGAGCTGAAATGCTGGCCTGAAGAGCATGTTTGCTTCCCAACTGCTCCAGAAGTTCAGAAGCCGGGTCAACATTAGACATCTCAAGAAACCCCGGTCTTACCCTACCGGCGCCGGCTGTTCGCATTAAACCGGAGTTTGCGCTCTGGGAATAAAGTCCTTCCCCGCTCGATTGTAAACCGGCCGGATTCTCAAACCGGGCAACCGCAACCCGACCGAAACTGCGCTGTTCACCATTGCTGTATGAACCGATAAGTTCTCCATTTTCGCTGAACCTTATCCCCTCCAGATCACCGGATTGATAACCTGAAATTTCAGTTACTTCCACACTGTTTTCGCCCGCCTGTGCGGTCAGGTTGGAAAAGTCAATATTACCCGCTTCTATTTTTACCGGTTCAGCCCCACCCTCGCTCGTCAAATAAAGACCGTTAAACCCTTCTGGCGAATTGGGGGAATTTTCCACTTCTGATAGAGATAGATTTCCCTGTGAGTCAAATTCCAGATTTGCTTTCAGTGCCGTTTCGTCTGTTTTGGAATCAACAGCTTCCAAACTGAACTCACCGTGACCGGTGCGGCTGAAATCAAGGCGCACGGTTTCAGTTCCCCCCCGCGAGTTATAAAGATCAACCGAAACACTTACCTCTTCTCTGTCAGGCAAATCGGCCGGCAGATTACCGCTGAGTTTCATCGAGTCACTTGCCCGGGGACTCAAGGATTGATCCGAGTCATCTATTTTCATATTTTTAAGTTCAGATGCGCTTTTTTCAGGATCCACAGACTGCAGGACACCACCGTTTAGCCTGCTAACCACATTTCCCCTGGCATCAAGGTCAAAAGCACCGGTCCGGGTAAAACGAAGACCCTCATCACTTTTCAGGGCAAAAAACCCCTCCCCTTCTATTGCCAGGTCTCTTCG
>JBKGYI010000079.1:0-6522 GCA_046546195.1 bacterium
GGCCAGTTCATAAACTCTCATAAAACTATCTCTCCCGTGGGTTTCAATTCTTTAATTCAAGTTATTTTTTACTCTTTTTCCTCAGACGGCGTATCTCCAAAGATTGTCTGTTTGATTTTTTCGGCAGTTTCCTCGCGCGTCTCTCGTTCCTTCTTCACCGGTTTTTGCCGGGCGGCGGAACGAACGATTTCAGAAACCTGTTCGTGAATAGAAGCCGCGGTTGCCGGTCCAACACCGTCTACCTCCTGCAGCCCCTCGACGCCAGCTTCCACAATGGATAATGCAGTATCGTAGCCGGCTTCTCGCAGATTATCGGCGGTGCCCGGTCCAACACCTTCCAGATCAGTAAGGAAGTCTTCCTCTTCACCCGGACTATCTTTAAAAATAGAGGCCGCAACTTCCAGAGCACCCTCACTTCCCATAGCGGCAAATTCCTGTTCGCTGTAAATATCAATAGACCAGCCGCACAGTTTTGCCGTAAGACGGGCGTTCTGCCCACCTTTTCCTATTGCCAGGGAAAGCTGATCCTCGGGCACAACAACCTGAGCAACCTTCTCCTTTCCCTCATCCTCGTCTTCTTCGATCAGATTCACTCTGCTTATTCGAGCAGGACTCAGAGAATTTTCTATATAACGCTGAATATCCTCCTCGTAAGGAATTATATCTATTTTTTCACCGTTAACCTCCTGAACAATCGATTGGATACGCGAACCGCGCGGGCCAACGCAGGTTCCAATGGGGTCAAGAGTCGGATCGTGGGATTTCACTGCAACCTTGGAGCGGGAACCCGCTTCCCTGGCCACATCCACAATTTCTATTAAATCATCATGAACTTCGGGTATATGAAGCTGAAACAGACGATTAATGAGCCCCGGATGTGTCCGGGATACTACAACCAGAAGACCATCGCCGCGGAGGCTAACTTTAACAATCAAAAACTTCATCCGGTTACCGGTTCGATAATCATCTGAACCTATCTGCTCACGGTAAGGGAGGATGGCCTCTACTTTGTCGTCAAGCTGGACGTAAACGGTTTTTTCCTTAACCTGCTGAATAACACCGTTCACCAGCTCCAGCATTCTATCCTTGTATTTTTCAAAATGCTGTCGTTGCTCACCTTCCTGAATTTTCTGCTGGAAAACATTTTTTATCATCTGCATCGCAGTTCGGCTCAAGTTGTCGCTATCAAGGGGGGTGAAAATTCTGTCCCCGTAATCAGCTTCCTCAACATGCTCCAGGGCCTCATCCATATCCACCTGAATGGCATCCACAAATGGTTTGCGGACCACTTCTTTTTCGGATAATACTTCCATCTCGAATTCACCGAGATCAATTTCTACTTTCAGGTCATATTCTTCGGGAATGTTGAATTCGCGCCGGAAAGATTTAATCAAGGCCTCTTTCAGGGCTCCGACAACAACCTCTTCACTGAGTTTTTTTTCCTGCTGAATATCCCGGATTGCCTCCAGGAATGATTTATCCATCGTCTCCGGATCCTCCTGATTTTAAAGCTGCATCGGCATCAAATTTTAATTTAATACTCGCAACAAGTTTTTTGGGTATCTCAACTTTTTCACCATCTGAATCAATTATAATATTTTCCCCGGCGGTTGCAATTAAACAACCGGTCCAGATCTTTTTACCTTCATAGGAACCATAACAGTTTATGGCAACCTGGCGACCGGCAAAAAAATCCACTTCAAAATCTCGCCGCAGGGTGCGCTCTACACCCGGCGAAGTAACCTCAAGGTCATATTCCCCTCTCAAATCAACATCCAGCAGATCAATAACCGGCAGGATCTGCTCGCTTATTTCTTCACACTGGTCAAGACTGACCCCCTGCTCGGAAGCAATCACAACACGCAACAGCGGCCGTCTGTTATGTGTTTTATATTCAACATCCAGAAGTTTAACCCCCAGGGGATCAACTATCGGTTTTAATTCATCGAATATTTGCTGTTCGCGGCTACTAATTTTTGACAAATTAAAAAACTCCTCACCTGCTGAGACTCTCACGCTGCTGTTTTAAAAGTATTGATTGTATCAGGAATAAGATTATGAAACAACAGCAACTACCTTAAATTCTGCTGAAGGGCGCGATCAGGCGGAGATGGGAGATAAGTTAAACGACCCAGGCCAAAATCTTCGGGGGAAACAGCAGGCTCCAGAACAACCTTCTGCCCTACCTTAAATTGTTCCTTCTCACTGTACTTATTTTTAATCCAGAGACATTCTTCCGGCATTTCAATACCCGCTTCAGTAAAGGCTTCAATAATCTCGCGGCGCGAGTAATAGAGACAGCTTTCATATTCAACTCCGTCTTCAAGCTCCTCATCCGCTTCAAAAAAACGGCCGGAACTGTCTTTTAGCCGCGGGGGGAGATTAATCGTATGGTCTTTGAATTTAACAGTTAATTCTTCATCCGGTAAAAAATCGCGCGCAAAAACCCGCACCGGCTGCGGTTTTTCCGCCGCCTCAACCAGGACATTATCTCCGGAACGCAGCGCCAGGTCGAAAGAGGCCTGTTCGCCGTTCACCTCAACATACGGCTCGAGTCGCTCCTCTCGTTTTTTTGTTTCCCAGTTACCGTCAACGCAGACCATCTTGACTGCATCCGGATGGGGCTTGCGGGTGTGATGACCGGTATCGGCAAGCAAATCTGAAACCGTATACTCCGGTCCTCTTACAAGCCTTTCCCTCGATTGACCGTTAACAGTAATCTCAAGGTCATATCTACCTCTTTCGGCGGCGGCCAGCAACAATACACCATACGCGGTATAGTCAGCCGACGAAGAGAGCAAATTACTCCCATCATAAACTCCCGGTCGTGGTCCCGGCGGCCGGGTGATGATAGATGTTTCTTTTATCTTTAACATATTGGCCAGCAAACGGGGTAAAAAAGGAAACTGGGAACCGCCTCCGGTTATAAAGATAATCCAGGGGGGACGTTCCTTAAACCATTTTTTAAGCGGTTCAAGCTCTTCCTGAAGCAGCGGGGATAACCAGCCCACGATATCAGATTCTGTGACGGTGCCGGTTTCCCCGGCAAGATTTTTAAAAGTAATCTCCGATTTATGACAGATAGCCTGTTTGATATCCTCGGCTCGTTTAAAATCAACAAGCAAAAGCTCTTCAAGCCGCCGGGTCAAACGATCACCGCTTCCCACCAGCGTACAGAAATCACGTATTTTCCCTTCTTCGAGCAAAGCGGCGTCGATTGTGCCCGCTCCAAAATCGATCACACCCATCCGGGGGCGAAACTCGTGATTGGGGAAGGCGGCCTCGACCGCAGCCCGCGGTTCAAGCACCAGCTGACCGGGGATCAAACCGGACTCTTCAATTATCTTTCTTTTGTTTATTATCTCATCGCGACTCAGGGTGGTAACAAGCCACTTTATCTCAAGATGAGCACCATACTGTCCTCTGAAATTTATAACCTCTTCACCGTCAAGACCCCTTTTTACAACCTCTTCGTCAATAACAACACAATCATCAACCAGTGGACGCTGGCGACGATACAATTGTTGTATATGTTCAGGGGTAATTTCTGCTTTTTTATCAAGCCTGTAACTGGCTTCAATCTCTCGCACCTTGAGACCACAACCGGGCACGGCAAAATGCGCCACTCTCAAGTTTGTTTTAGCACTACTGCAGAGATTACTTACCACCTGTTTGACCGTATTTACTGCCGAACCGATATCAACAACCCGCCCTTCCTCGACAGCACGCTTTTCATAACTGAGCTGATCGCGGGCAATTAAATCCAGCTGACCATCCTCACAGCGGGCAATATAACCGATTACTGTCCCGGTCCCAATATCCAGCGCCATTATTTCATTCATCATGATCCTCCCTGAATTCAACCACGGTTATTCCAGAACCACCTTCAAATATATATCCCGATCGATATGATTTTACGTAAAAAAGTTCATCAAGTATAGTGGCTATCCTGTTTTTAAGAGCTCCACTACCTTTCCCGTGAATTATCTTCACCCTCTGCCAGCTCTCACTGTAACCCCGATCCAGAAACGGAACAAGGCGCAAACGAACTTCGCTGGTTCTTAACCCGTGCAAATCAATCTCGGCATCGACCATCCACATTTTGCTGCGCCTCACTCACATAATCACTTTCTGTATAAAAACGCCAGAATTTTTCCCGCCCGTCACTGATTCCAACACGCGGGCTCTCATAAACAATATCAACTGCTGGCCGGGGCGCAAGAAAAAAGTTAGTTTCCGGCAAACAGGGCCTGGCATTAAAGTTACCGTTTATCGCCAGCGCCCGGGCAAGTTTACCGGGCCCGTTTGTCAGTTCAACCCCGGAGCAGGAACGGTTCTTCTCCAGAAAAGATCTGCCGGACACCGGACTGGCCGCACGAATCAAGACCGCCTCCCCACTGCCCTCGGGGCCACAGACGACATTAATCATCCAGTGGACCCCGTAGCACAGATAAATATACCAGAACCCCGGTGGACCAAACATAACCTTCGAACGCTCGGTCGCTCCGCTGCAGGAATGAGAAGCCGGATCACCCTCGCGGTAAGCTTCGGTTTCCACTATTTTCACTCTGGCTTCACCGCCGGAACACAGGCGCACCAGCTCGCTCCCCAGCAGACGGCGGGCAACCTCCGGAGCCGGGCGGTCAAGACCGAGTGTTTCAACTAACTTATATCTGTTTGACATTTTAAACGCTAATATATCCTCCCGGAGAATTCAACCGGGCGGCCAGTTAAGTTTGCGGCCCCCAAGAAGATGAAGATGAATATGCATAACTTCCTGTCCCGCCTGGTCTCCACAGTTAAAAACAAGCCGGTAGCCGGCTTTTAATCCTTCCTTTTCCGCAATCTGGCGGGCAACATTGACAAGATGGCCGGTTAGTTCTTCCTCGGAATCCGTAAGATCACTGACAGTTTCGATATGACGGCGTGGAATAACAAGACAGTGGACCGGAGCCTGGGGATTTATATCGCGAAAAGCAATAACCTGCTCGTCTTCGTAGACAATACTGGCATCAATATCACCGTTGATAATCGAGCAGAATAAACAGTCACTCATCTGCAATCAACTCCCGAACTGCTGAGATTCAATAACACTGTTCTGACTGCCACCGCTAATAAATGCTCTTATATTTGCCACAGTGGTGGCTAAAATTCGCTCCACAGCCTCCTTGCTGTTATAGGCCATGTGCGGAGTGAAAATAACATCATCACGTTTTATTAACCTGTTATTCTGAATAAGCTGCTCCAATTTTTCGCGCGGAAAATCCTTCTCGTTAAGCCGCGGTTCCTCGAGTACAAGCTCCTCCCCTTCGACAACATCAAGCCCGGCCCCGGATATTTTTCCGGACTGCAAAGCAGCCAGCAGAGCCTCCGTGTTTATAATCTCTCCCCGCGAGGTATTTATCACCAGGGCGCCATCCCGACAGCTTTCAAATTCCTCGTAGTCCATTAAATGACGGGTGGAATCATTAAGCGGGCAATGCAGGGTAATAATATGGGATTCCTCCAGCAATTTTTTTAATTCCACATATTCAAACCCAAGCAAATCGGCAATAAAAATATCCCTATCAATATCAAAAGCCAGCACTTCCATCC
Organism: bacterium; assembly: GCA_046546195.1. Classification (GTDB taxonomy): domain Bacteria; phylum T1Sed10-126; class T1Sed10-126; order T1Sed10-126; family T1Sed10-126; genus CAYTSZ01. The sequence goes on from JBKGYI010000079.1 coordinate 5,596, forward strand.
CAAAACCACGAGCCATTTTAATAACATGTTTACCGATATTACCGACACCAATCACTCCCAGTTTTTTACCGCGAAGATCAAATCCCTGGAGCTGGTCGCAGTCTCTGTAATCCCCGTGCATGGTGCACTGCACGGTTTGATAAATTTTTCTGGAAAGACTGAGAATCAAAGCAAATGTATGCTCGGCAACGGTGTTATCGCCATAAGTGGGCACATTGGAGACATCTATCCCCTTTTCCCGGCAGTATTTCAGATCAATATGGTCAAATCCTGTCGAACGGGTGGCTATATATTCAAGAACAGGCCAGTTTTTTAGTTCGTCTTCAGTGCATTCGGAACGGATAAAAACAGAAAGAATTTCCGTTGCTTCTTTTAACTCGGCAGAAACTTCTGCCAGAGGCCCCGAAACAAACTCCACCTGCAGATCAAAAGGATTGATTTTTTCCTGAAGATATTCCTGCTGCCATTTTTCTTCTACTTCTGTAAAAACAACCTTTTTCACGGGGACCGCCCCCGATTAAATTATTTATAGCACGGCAGCGCAAACCATGATAAATCCGGGCGCCGCGACTATTATCAACCGCACAAAAACCAGCGGAACTATAAAAGTTTACCGCCAAATCGGAGACGATGCAAACAACAAGGAACAAAAGTTCACCGGCCATAACAAAATAGCCGGTGAACTTTTAAACCCTTCGCTTAAAAACTGTTAGAGGATTGGCAGATATTCCTCTATCTCATACTGTGAGACGTGCTGGCGGTATTTATCCCAGATGTAGCGTTTTTCACGAATGTAGTTGTGATAAGCAACTTCACCAAAGGTCTCTTCCATAAGTTCACTGTTTTCAAAATAATAAATTGCTTCGCCAAGACTGCCGGGCAAAGATTCAATACCGGTTTCATGCCTTTCCTGATAATCCATTTCAT
>JBKGYI010000080.1:0-6501 GCA_046546195.1 bacterium
AGCCTCGACAAATCCCTCTTCGATTCACCCGCCGAGCAAACTGACACCCTTCTGGAGCGCCTGAAAAACACCCCTGCAATCAGTTAATTTTCAACTATTCTTTAAATTAAAGCAGAAAATTTTCTGGGCGGCTAAAAAAACAAACCCGTAAAATTACTGACGCAAAAAAATCGCCCCGACCGGGCTGGGTACTTTGACAAATATATGAATTTCATTATAAGATTAATTCAACTTCATGAAAGGGGCTAACAGATGATCCCCGAAAAAATACGCGAGAATCCCTGGATTCAGCTTCTGGTTGTTCTGGCTTCAATCACTCTGCTCCTTGTTTTTTTAATCTGGATTCGCAATATTCTGCTCCCTTTCTTTCTTGCTTTTATTATCGCTTATATCCTCGATCCCGTAGTTGACTGGATTGAAAATAAACTGCATCTGCATAGAACGGTGGCCATTGTCTTAATTATTTTTATGTTCACGATTATTCTCTTTTTCGGAGGCTATTATCTTGTCGAAAATCTCATCAGATTCGGCCAGCACCTGCAGGAAATGGCCCAGGACCCCCCGGATATTATCAAATGGCTGCGTATACTTCTACCGGAAAAAATTGTCGACAGCCTGATTTCTTCGTTTGAACAGCTCGACCCCCAGCAGCTATGGGAAAATTCTCTCTCGCTTATTCGAACCAACCTTTCCCAGGTAACCAATACCCTGCAGCGGGGATCCACCTACCTGTGGTTATTTGCCTCCCGAACTTTCGGAGCGATAGGTTTCCTGGTTAATGCCGGTATTTTCGTGATTGTAACCATCTATCTACTCCGTGATTTTGATAAACTGCTGCAAACCACCGGCGAATTAATCCCGCCGCAGCACCGGGAAGCTGTGGAATCATTTTTCAGAGAAATTGATACGGTTTTACGGGCATTTTTTCGCGGCCAGCTAATCGTCTGTATTTCCATGGGAGCAGGCTATTCTATCGGTCTTCTTATCCTCGGGATAACAGGTGGAGTCGCAATCGGTATTAGCAGCGGGCTGTTGAATATTATCCCCTACCTGGGCCCGACATTTGGCTTTGTTCTTGCCCTCGGGGTCGGTTTATATCAGTATGGAATAAGCTTCTGGATTTTAATCGGAGTTCCCGCAGTCTATACCCTGGTCCAGTTTATAGAGGGCTCTTTTCTCACCCCTAACATAGTGGGAAAACAGGTTGGACTTAATCCGGTAGTGGTTATCTTCGCTTTGATGGTTTTTGCCAAAATAATGGGTTTTGTTGGTTTTTTAATTGCCATTCCCCTGGCCGCAATAATAAAAGTAATGTTCAAACGGCTGCTGCTGTTATACAAACAATCCGAACTCTACCAACCCGAAAGTTATTAACCGCTGAGTTCCTTTAACAGATTTGGTTTAGTTTGGAGAGCATTGCTTCCAGCGGGGGGTAGGAGGGGGCGTAGTTTCTGAATTTTTGCAGAAGAAGACGAGCCTGCCGGGGCCGGTCCTGGCGCAGAAGCAGTTCGGCTCCTAAAAAATACGGGTTGGCTATTTCGGGATTAGTTTTAATGGCTGAGCGGGCGGCTTCCAGAGCCACCGCCGGTTTCCCCCGGAACGCCAGCGCCTCGCAGCGGCGTAGATAGTATTCAAAGTCTGTTTTAAAACGTTTGCTTTCCAGTCCTGAGAGCAACTCAATTACTTCTGAAGGACGGGCTGTACTCAGTTTTCCCGACGCATAAAGACGCGCCCAGTCGCGCTCCTCAGGTGCCCCGCCGAGGTCGTCAATACTGGATATCCAGTCAAAATTGTCTTTACCAGAAAAAGAGATCTTTTCAAACAGCGCACAGAAATCATCCGACCACTTTATCTCTGGCAACGGGGATGTCCTGGCGGAGCAAGCCAGATCTGCATAAAGCTTTTCATAGCCACGCAGATAAGAGCTGATGCTGTATTTATCCAGCAACCGCTCAAACCCGGCGACGGCCAGTTTTTTTAACTTCTCCGGTTTTTCTCTCAGCTTAATTATTAATCGCTCAATTTTATCAATTATTGTTCTAACGTCCGGCTGCCGGAGGTAAAAACCTGTTTTCTGGTCCACTATTAATTCGCTGATTCCACCTTTCCCGCCGGCGATCGGGATAACCCCGTCCCTGTAGCTCTCGGGGACGGTCATCCCGAACGGTTCGAGTTCGGGAAAATGAATGAGAAAATGAGCCCGGCGGTAGAAAGGGCGGGGGTCGGCAATTTCGCCGTGGTAAATAATTCCTTCGCTGTCTTCCCCCTCGCGACCGACAACATGGCAGGTCAGATCGGGGAAGCGACGGCGAAGAGCGGGAACGAGGTTCTCCGCTGTGAAAAGACGTATCTTATCGGGCCGGCCTACTTCCAGTAAAACCGGCGGAGATTCACTGCTGAATTTGCCGTAATCCGGTTGCTGATTTTTATCAACTTCGAGTCCGTTGGGGATTATCCGAACCCGCGGGGGAGCGGACTGCATATTCCCGATCGCCTGTGAAGCGCAGCCGATAAAATCAACTCGCTGCGGTGCCGGGCAACTGATCATGTTGCGAATATTGTCCACAACCGGCGTATTGTGCAGGAAAGCCGCTTCCCGGTAGAAAGGGGAAAGGTTTATCGTATAAAGATGAACAAGGTCAGTTTCTTTAAGCCGCCGGCTTAAATCCTGGAAGCGACTACCGGCTTCAAGGATATGAACAGTCAGCTTTTTCGGCAGTTTTTTCATCAACGGGCCCGAACCATGGCTTAAAATCAACTCGTGTTCGAATTGACTGTCTTCTAAAAAACGGGGCAGGGTGCGCAGCAGATTTTGCTCGACCCCACCAATACGCATCGAAAAATAACAATGACTGACCTTCATATTACTCACCGGTAAAATATTATGCTTGTCTGAGCTGCAATTATTAGGATAACATCAAATAGCGACTGAATGTTATAATAAATCGTCCTGCTTTATGTTTTGCAACTTTTAAAATAGTGGCCGGAGATGTGTTTAAAATAGGAAAAACAATTTTGGGGTCACCTGTCGCGCACCCGGGTTCAAGCAAACGGTGGAGAGGATTAAACGATGGCTTCCTTTGACTGTCCGCATAAAGATATCCAAAACGAACGCTGTTTTCGTCTGAAAAAGATCTGCGTCCCCGGACAAAAGGGCTGTGTCCTCGAGAATAGCAGTTTTTCCGTTGACCCGGAAACAAGAGTCCGGGCGAAAGAACAGGCCAACAGGGCAGGAAATAATAATGAGGATCAATAAAAACGATGTGGAATTTGAAACATCTCGCTCCGGAGGCCCCGGCGGACAGCATGTTAATCGCCGGGCCACGGCGGCCCGCCTGCGGGCAAAAATAGGTGAGCTGCCCCTTTCGGACGAAGAAAAAGAGCTGCTGCGCGAGAACCTGCCGCCCCGCTTTCTGGTGAAAGGGGATGAGTTTATAATTGAAAATTCTGATTCTCGTTCCCAGCAGCAAAACAAGAAAAACGCCTTGAAACAGGCAAACGAGGCGATAGAAAAGGCACTGGAAGAAGGGCGGCAGAGGAAAAAAAGACAGAAGCGAAAAAAACGTATTTCCGCCGCCAAAAAAGGTGGAAGCGGCGGAGGAAACAAAGACATCCATGAGGAACAAAAACAGCGGCGACGCTCGGAAAGCACCGATGACCTGCTGGAGGCCGCTTACGAGGAAGCTCCGGAGATTATAGGACCGCTGCTGGAGGAAGAATAAATGGTCTTATATATCAGACCTTCAGAGGTGGGCTGGGATTTCCCCGAGGTCCTCAATGGCGTAACCGGCCGCTTCCTTCAGTTCGTCCGGGGCATTGTAGGCGAAAGAGAGGCCGACCTCGCGGGCGATGAATACGTCGTTTTTTTCATCACCGACAAAAGCGCATTCATCAAGAGAAAGGTTATATTCTCTTTCCAGCAATCTGACAAAATCTATTTTCCCTTCATAGTCGCTGGGCAGAATATTCCAGTAATCCAGCCGGCCGTTTTCGTTCCAGAGCAGGTCGATAGCCGCAAATGAATGGGTGATATGCAGCTCGCGCTGCGCTTTGCGGGCATGGTTGGCAAACCCGCCGGAGATTACGGCACTGCGAATATCACGGTTGTTAAGTTCGGCTAACAGTTCTTTTACCCCGGGGTTATAGGGTATTGTTTCTGTGACTTTCAGGTAGGTTTCCCTGTTCAAACCGTATTTTTTTAATACCCCGGCGCTTTCCCGGGCCCAGTCGAGATAACTGTGGTATTCACCATTTTTCCATTTTTTCAGATTGTGTCGCTCTGCGCGCACGGCCGCGGGCCCCAGCTCGTGCATTAAAAGAGACCACAGGTTGGTAAACTCCGCTGTTTCGCCGCCTTCCAGCACTCTTTTGCTGCTGGAGAAAATTGTTCCTTCGAGGTCAAAAAAAAATAGTTTAATTGCCATAATAAAAACCACTCCATTAAATTTAGTCGTTCAGTCATCTCTATGATAAAATATTTTTTACAATAAATCGCAGCATAAACTCGCGTTCCCGGCGCCGGCAGCGGTTTATGCGACAGCCTCTACATGGGATTTTTAAGGATATAGTCAACCAGAAAGTATCTTTGACGTCAACAGGAAGGCAGGTGTCATTTGTGTTAGAAATACCGCTGGAAAAGTTACCCGTGGGGATCATAGTGGTTGAAGCAGAAACGCTGGAGGTTCATACTGCTAATGAAGCTGCTGCCCGGATTTTAAACAGGGAAAAATCAAATCTGATTAACAGTTCTTTCAAAAAACTGCTCGGCAAACAGACAGATCTCGATACTGTCAAAGATATTTTAAAAACTCCCGAAAAATACCTTGATGAAACTTTACTGCTTAATTTTTCCGTTAATAAAAAAAATAAACGTATCTCTGTAAGTTGTACAGTATATACAGAAAAAGATTCGACCTATCTTGTCTTTTCTCTGCACGATAACTGTGAAAACTGCCCGGTGCGGGAGGATATAGAAAAGTTTGAAACAATGATTGAAAACAGCGGCGAAGAGATTTTTCTCGTTGAACCGGACGGAAAGATTGTTTACTGCAACCAGGCCGCCGCCGACAGTCTTGCCTGCGGCAGGGAAGAGTTGTTGACTTTAAAAGTTTCTGATATCGACAGTAAATTTAAAAAAGACTGTGATTTTTTACAACGTTTTGAACAACTCAAGAAAAAGAAATCACCCCCGTTTGTGCGAACTCATACCGGCAAAGACGGCCGCGAGGTAACCAAAGAGATCCAGTCTGTTTATTTAACGATCGGAGACAATGAATATATCTGTGCCTTCGCCCGCGATATAAGCGCTAAACAGCGTCGAAAAAAAATGCTCGAACAATCCCGGCGAATGCTGCGACTGGTTCTTGATTCTATTCCAGTCCGGGTCTTCTGGAAAGACTGTGATTCAGTTTATCTCGGCTGCAACAAAGCTTTTGCCGGGGACGCCGGACTGAAAAAACCGGAATATATCAAGGGAAAAAGCGATCACGATCTGCCCTGGGGTGAATTCGCCGAACAATATATAAAAGATGACCGGCAGGTTATAGAATCACGTACTCCTAAGTTGAATTACGAAGAACAGGAGCTGCGCGGCGACGGACAGATTGCCTGGCTGCGAACCAGTAAGATCCCGCTGATAGACAGCGATGGTGAAACCATGGGGGTTATGGGAATCTACGAGGATATAAGCGAGCAAAAAAAGATAATGCAGCGCCTGGAAAAATCTCTGCAGGAGAAAGAAGTTCTATTTAAAGAGGTTCATCACCGGGTTAAAAATAACCTGTTTACGATTGTCAGTCTGCTGGAGATGCAGCAGATGATGGCTGAGGATCCTCGGCTGGCCGAGCAGCTCAGCCAGAGTATCCGCCGGATTCATTCGATGGCCCTGATCCATAAGATGGTTTACCAGGCGGAGGATTTCGAAGAAATATCTTTTGCCGATTATATCCGTCAGCTCACCCAGACCCTGATGGAAAGTTTGACCCTGCCGGGACAAAAAATCGAAACAGATTACAATTTAACCCCGGAAACAATGCATCTTGATCAGGCGCTTCCCTGCGCTCTTATCATAAACGAACTTCTCAGCAATGCTTTCAAGCATGGCTTCAAAAATAAAAAAGACGGAAAATTAAAGATCTCTTACGCCAGTGATGAGAACAATTATGTTATTAATATCGCAAACAACGGTCACCGGCTGGCAGAAAAATTTGATATCCATAACAGTTCCTCACTAGGCCTGAAACTGGTCAATTCACTCGCCGAAAAACAGCTTTCCGGTAAAATTTTCGTGAAAAATAACGGCATGGTTAACTTTGGGCTTAAGTTTCCACGCCAGATTACAGATTAATTCAGGCCCCCGGCACAACTGAGATAAAAGCGGGTTTGACCCCCAAAAATATCTGGCCAACAATTTTTTTCAGATCGGTTTCTGTTACTGTACCGAGTAGTTCCCCGTAGCTGCCGTCAAACTCGGCTCCCCGGCCGAGCACTTCAAACAATCCC
>JBKGYI010000081.1:0-6461 GCA_046546195.1 bacterium
TCTGCAGGATCTGCCGGATAAAGAAGAAATAAAAGATATTATTCCGGAATAGGTGGAATGTTTTGCGGTTGAATAAATACCTGGCTCACTGTGGTGTTGATTCGCGTCGTAACTGTGATCAATATGTTCAGCGCGGCAGGGTTCAGGTTAACGGTGAGATTGAGGTTAATCCCGCCCGCAGGGTTGAACCCGGCGATGTGGTTCTGTTTGACGGTGAACAGCAGAAACTGGAAAAACACGTTTATTATAAGTATCATAAACCGGTTGGTCAGGCGTCGACACTTGATGATCCGCATATTAAAAACACACTTGAAAAAGTGGTTGCTGAGGTCAGTCAGCGTATTTATCCGGTTGGCCGGCTTGATGCTGACAGCCGGGGGCTTTTGCTTCTGACTAACGACGGCAATTTAAGCCACCGGCTCAGTCATCCCCGTTATGGGATTGCCAAGACTTATTGTATTGAACTGCATGAAGAACCGACGCCGGCGGTTTTAAAAATAATGAGCACCCGCGGTGTTCATCTTGACGGTCGCCAGACAATGCCGCTGGAGGTTGTCAGCCGGGCCGGTAAAAATCTTACTGTTAAGCTTCGCGAGGGCAGAAACCGGCAGTTGCGGAGAATGTTTGAAAAATTTGATTATGAAATTGTAGATTTACTGCGCACGGCAATCGGCCCGCTTGAATTGGGTGATATGAGGCCGGGGGAGCTAAAAGAGCTGGATGAAGAAACGTTAGAAAAAATAAGAGAGGAAGCTTACGAATGAAAGACCGTCTTGAAGAGCTTCGAAAAAAGATAGATGATGTGGACAAAAATATTGTAAAAAACCTGGATGAACGGGCGGAAGTTGCCCGGGAAATAGGGGAGTTGAAAAAAAATCTGGGGATGGAGCTTTATGCGCCCGGCAGAGAGAGACAGGTTATCAAGCGGCTGACCAATCTCGGGCGGGGGAAATTCCCCGTTAAATCGCTGCGGCAAATTTACAGGGAAATAATTGCAACCTGTTTAAACCTGGAGAAACCGGTTAAAGTTGCTTATCTGGGCCCCGAAGCAACTTTCACTCATGCCGCCGCTCTCAGACAGTTTGGTCGGTCCAGCAATTTTAGTGCTTATGATTCGGTTTCCAGTGTGTTTGCCGCGGTTGAAAGAGATGAAGCTGATTTTGGTGTTGTACCGGTCGAGAGCAGTCGCGAGGGAGCGGTGCGCCATACGCTGGATCGTTTCCTGGAGTCAAATCTTTCGATATGTAATGAATGTTACCTGATGGTTAATCTGTACCTGATGGGTGTCGCCGATGAACTTGAAAAAATAGAAACGGTGTATTCTCATCCCCAGGCCTTATCCCAGGCGAGAAACTGGTTGGAATACCATCTTCCCTCTGTGGGAATAAAAAATACCGACAGCACAGCTTCGGCAGCCCGTCTGGCCGCCGAAGACCCCACCGCTGCGGCAGTGGCCAGTGAGGCCGCGGCAGAACTTTACGACCTGAACATACTGGCCGGCAAAATAGAAAACAGTGCCGATAATTACACGCGATTTTTAGTAATAGGTAAGCAAACTCCCGATGTTACGGGTGATGATAAAACATCTATAGCCTTCTCCCTGCAGGACCGGGCGGGAGCTCTTTATGAGATGCTGAAACCATTTGGGAAAATTGGTGTTAATATGACAAAAATAGAATCCCGACCTTCCAAGAGTAGAACCTGGGACTATATATTTTTTGTTGATTTTTTGGGGCATCAGGAAAATAAAAATGTTAAAAAACTTTTAAATGAATTGAGAACGAAATCGCCATTTTTTAAAATACTGGGTTCATATCCCAAGGAGAATCCGTTTAATGACTGATAGACAGAGAACAAAATTTTCGATACGGGATGAGTTGGCGGCAATGGTCCCATACCAGCCGGGTAAACCGATTGAAGAGATAAAACGTGAGTATGATCTTGATTTTACTCCGGTGAAATTGGCTTCAAACGAAAATCCTTATTCACCCCCGGAAAAAATACGCGATGTTTACATGCGAGAATTTGATAATTTAAACCGTTATCCAGATGGGAGTTCTTATTATCTCAGGCGGGCGATAGCTAAAAAACACCGTTGGCCCGCCGGGGGAGTGGCTCTTGGTTGCGGGAGTGATGAAATCCTTGATTGTCTGGCTAAAGCGATGTTGAGCCCCGGTGATGAGGTATTGATTGGGGATCCTTCTTTTGCCATGTATAAAATTGATGCCATGATGATGGGGGCAGTTCCTATTGAGGTGCCTCTTGATGAAAATTTTGATTTTAATCTTGACCGTCTAGCTGACAATATCACCCCTGATACTAAGTGGATATGTATACCGAATCCTAATAACCCTACCTCTCGTTATGTGGAAAGAGATGAACTGGCAAACTTTATTAAAAAGATCCCGGAAAATTGTCTGCTCATTTTAGATGAGGCCTATTTCGAATTTATGGATCAGCCGGATTATCCGGACGGTATTCAGTTTTTACGTCAAAATTCTAAAGATTGTTCTATTGTTGTTCTCAGAACCTTTTCCAAAGCATTTGCTCTTGCTGGTTTAAGGGTTGGATATGGTTTAATGGATCCAGAATTGGTTTCTGAAATCAATAAGGTTCGTCCCCCGTTTAATGTGACTCGTCCCTCCCAGGCTGTTGCACTTGCAGCACTGGAAGCGGATGAATATATTGCTGAAGTTCGTGAGAAAATATCTGCAGAGAGAAAACGTCTTGTTGATGAACTTGAAAGCAGGGGAATTGAAGTTGTTGCTCCCTGCGCTAATTTTATGCTTGTGGGCGTTGAAGCAGATGCCGGAGCTGAGCTGTTTTGTGAAGAGCTGCTGCGGCATGGAGTTATTGTGCGTTCGATGGCCCCATACAATTTAGAAAAATATTTCCGGCTTTCGGTGGGGACACCGGAAGAAAACGATATATTCCTCGCCGCACTGGATCAGATCGGTGGCTTCTGAACACCACCTGTATATTGTTGGTCTCGGTCTGATCGGGGGGTCTGTCGCTTATGGTTTGAGCGGCGGTAATTTTAGAATAAGCGGCTGGGATCTTGATCCTGAAGCGCGTGAAAAAGCACTTGAGGAGGGGCTGGTGGATAAACTGATTGCCCCGGAGAAATTAACCGAAGAAGTGGAAGGGGTTATGCTTGCCGTCCCGGTTTTTACTATGCCCGAGGTTGTAAAAAAGATAAAAAGTTCGGGCCATCTGCCCGACTATTTTACCGATGTTGGTTCGACCAAGGGCTGGATTACCGGGCAGATGGAGAAGCTTTTGCCCGAAACCTGTCGGTTTATCGGTGCCCATCCAATGGCCGGTTCGGAAAAATCCGGGCTGAAGGCGGCGGATCCGCTGCTTTTTGAGAATGCCATCTGCGTGATCACCTGCAGTCGGGAAAACACTTTTGTAAAAAGAGTTAAAGAAATCTGGACTGAGCTTGGTGCGCATCTTATGATGATGGAGCCGGATATTCATGACAGCGTAGCTGCCCGGGTCAGTCATCTGCCCCACCTGGCCGCTGCCGCTCTGGTTCATTCTGTGACCGGCCTGGACGATTATGCGGTAAAAGCGCTGCCGCTGGCAGCGGGGGGGTTCAGAGACACCACGCGGATTGCCGGTGGCGACCCGACGCTCTGGCGTGATATTTTTAAAACCAACAGAAAAAAAATAGTTGAAGTGCTATCAGAGTTTCAGAATATTTTAAATGATGTAAAATTATTACTCAGTGAGAGTAGCTGGCAGGAAATAATAGACTGGTTGTCCAAAGCGCGCCAGGAGCGGCGCCGGATCCCCCGGAAAACAAAGGGAATTGTCGGCAGCCTGTTTGAACTGCGCATTCAGGCGCCGGATCGACCGGGTATTCTTGCTGAGATAACAGCAATTCTGGCAGAAAATGAGATTAATATCTGTGATATAGAAGTTTTAAGGGTTAGAGAAGGGGAAAAAGGAACGATCAGGCTCGCCTTCAGACGTTTTGAAGAACAACAGCAGGCGCGAAAATTACTGCAAAAAGAGGCAGAAGGGATTATAACTTTATGACACAGAAACATGTTATTGCAATTGACGGTCCGGCCGGGAGTGGCAAAAGTACAGTGGCAAAACAGCTGGCCCGCCAGCTGGGCTGGGATTATATTGACACCGGAGCGATGTACCGCTGTCTTTGTTTAAAAGCTCTGCGCCGGGGAATTGATGTTGATGCCGCGGATGAGCTGGTGGAGATACTTGAGAACACGGAAATGCGAATGACCTTTGAAAACGGGCGATTAAAGGTTTATATGGACGGTGAAGATGTGAGCGAGGATATCAGGGATAACAGTGTCAGTAAAAAAGTAAGCCGGGTGGCTGCGCTGGGGCCTGTTCGTGCTCATCTGGTTGAAAAACAGCGTGAAATGGGTCAGTCGGGCAGGGTTGTTATGGATGGCCGTGATATCGGAACGGTTGTTTTTCCGGGTGCCGAATATAAATTTTATCTTGATGCTTCTCTTGATATAAGAGCCAAAAGACGATATAATGAACTGCTTGAGCGTAAAAACAAAGATATTAATTTAAAATCTGTAGTGCAGGAAATTAAAAAAAGAGATGAAACCGACCGGGGACGAGCAGACGGTCCACTGCGGGCTGCTGACGATGCCATCTATATCGATACTTCCGGGTATAATGTAGAAGAGGTTGTCGGACTTTTGCTGGAGGAAATTGACGAAAATTAAGATGAAAGAAAACCGGTTTCAACCCCGGTTATGGTATTATCGTTTTTCACAGGTTGTTGTGGGAGCTTTTTTTCGCGTGTATTTTCGTCATCAAACTTATGGTCTCGATAATGTCCCGCTCGACGAAGGAGCTGTGATAGCTACCAATCATGCCAGTGTCCTTGATCCACCAATGATCGGTGTTGATCTGCCACGCCCCATTTTTAGTATGGCGAAACAATCACTTCATAAAATTCCCCTGTTTGGTTCCTTAATCAGAGCGTTTCACTCATTTCCTGTTAAACGGGGAGTCTACAACAGAAATGCAATGGAGCAGGCGATTAAGCTGCTCAAAGCGGGGAATCTGGTTGTGATGTTTCCGGAAGGAACGCGCAGCAGAGACGGGGAAATGAAGGCTTTTCGTCCCGGGATTGGCAAAATAGTTAAGGAAGCTGGCTGCGGAGTGTTACCCGGTTACCTGGAGGGAACTTTTGAGGCCTGGCCCCCCGGTAAATATCTGCCGCGGCCCCGGAAAACAGCGCTGACTTTTGGAAAAATGCGCTATTACGATGACTATCCGGATCAGGGCAGAAAAACTTATCGAATGATTGCCAACGATGTTTGCCAGGCAGTAAAAGGATTACAGAACAATGTATAAAATAGTTGCAGAAAAATTTTTAATACTCAGGAGGTTATAAGTAGCATGGCCGAACCCAACCCCACAATGCTGGACCCCGAAGATAGTGATCTCGATTACAGGGAGGCTGAATTTGCCCGGCAAATTGACGAAGTAGAACTCCCCGATATAGAAGAAGGAAAGATTTTTGAAGGTGAAGTGGTGAGAGTAGCCGACGACCATGCGCTGATAGATCTCGGTGCAAAAAGAGAGGGTATTTTACCGTATGACCGTCTTCACGAGGGCTCGATTTCCAAAGGAGATAAAAAGTTTGTAAAAATTATAACTGTTGATTACAAGGAAGATGCTCCGCTGCTCAGTGAAAAAGAAGCGGTTGTGGAGCGGATCTGGACCCTTGCCGAACAGGCGCTGGCTGAAAACGAATCGGTGGAGGGCACTATTTTCAAGAAGATCAAGGGCGGGTTTTTAGTTAAACTTTTTGATGATCTGACAGCATTTATGCCGCTGTCCCACCTGAGTATAAATAGAAAAACAAATTTTGATAAATACATAGACCGCGAGTTTAAAATGAAAGTGCTGGAAGTTGACCGAGAAAACTCCAATGTTGTTGTCTCGCGGCGTGAACACCTGGAAGAAAAACGCCGCCAGGAGCAGGATAAGTTTTTTGAATCATGCGCTGTAGGTGACTGGGTTAAAGGGACTGTTAAAAATATTGTTAATTTCGGAGCGTTTGTAAATCTTGGCCCGGTAGACGGTCTGCTGCATAAAAGCGATGTAGCCTGGGGTGCGGTGCGAGATGTCGAGAATTATTTAAAATTAGGTGAAGAGATAGAGGTAAAAATATTAGATATTGAACCCGACGAAGGTAAGGTCTCCCTGGGGCTGAAACAGAAATACCCGGATCCCTGGCAAAATATCAAGGAAAAATATGAAATCGGTGAAACTACCACCGGTGAAATTGTGGATGTCTGGAGCGATGGAATTTTTGTTCGCCTCGAACAGGACGTGGAGGGAAAAATTCCTGAGTCCGAGCTTGCCTGGACCCGTTCCTGGCAGCATCCCGAGGACCAGTTTAAGGTCGGGGATAAGATTGAAGTTAAAATTCTTGATATAAATGAAGAACGCCGCCATAT